>NZ_CABSTC010000010.1:0-29030 GCF_902480485.1 uncultured Negativicoccus sp.
AATTTATTTTTGAGTCAAAAATAGCTCAACAAGAGTGAATATTTGACGATTTTTGTACAAAAATGTATAATAAAAGTATACAATGTATTAATGTGAGCAGCAGAAGTCTGTCCGTTGTTTGCAATTGATCGTCCCTGCGATCAGCTGAAAGTTTTATATTACAGTGACAGACATTGCCAAAGGAGGCTGGAAGATGAGAAAAACAGCGTTAGCATTAACCGTATTGGCGGCCATAGGCGCAAGCGCCATGGCGACGAACTATTACGATGTTGATATGTATTATCTCCGTGACCAGAGCAAGACGCTGACCGTAGAAGATAAGCAACACACCGGTGATCTTGCGGTACCCTACTTGGGACGCGGCGTCAGTGAAGGCGCGGTGGATCAGGCGGTAGCTGATATTCAGAATTTCTTGAACCAAAAATATGGGGAAGGTCAATACTTTGTTTATACGGATAAAGATGTGAGTGACCACCACATGAATATTTACGTTACCAAAGATGCTAACCAGGTTCCGGCTCAACCGGCTCCGGCACAACCGACCGTAGCGCCCGCTCCGACGGAACCGGCTGCAGTGCCCGCGTCGACCGTATTGGCTGACGGCGGTATCGTCTTGCAGTTGACGGACTTCACGAAGGAAATGGCCGCGGCCGATCGTGAACAGATCACGGCGATTCTCGGCAACTATACGTACGGTGACAGCGCCGCTAACTTGGCGGAACGTGCGGAAGACGCCGTTGAACATTACTTGGGTCAGAAATACGGCGAAGACTTCTATGATGTCGACGTGAAGAAACTGGAAGACGGCGCTTACGACGTTCAGATCAAAGCTGACGATCATTATAAATCGCCGGGCGCGGCAGTCGCTCCGGCGCAACCGACCGCGCCGGCCGCCGCATTCGTATATGAATTGACGGACTTCACGAGCCAAATGACCGACACTGACCGTAATAACATTACGCATATCCTGAATCAGTATGTCGCCGGCGACACGGCGGCTAACCTTGTGGAAAAAGCTCGCAATGAAGTGCAACACTATTTGAACCAAACGTACGGTGAGGAAACGTACAAAGCCGCCGTTAATCGTTTGGAAACGAATGCGTATCGGATGGAAATTCGCATGGGTTCGAGTTTTATCGAACGGCAGGTAGCGGCGGAACAACCGGCCGCCGTCAAAGATCATACGGTCCTGGAACTGATGGATTACACGAAAGCGTTGCCGGCGGAAGACCGCGCGGCGATCACGGAAATTCTCGGTAAATACACGTATGGCGCGACCCCCGATTCGCTTTCCGATCAGGCGGAAAACGCGGTGGAATACTACCTCGATCAGAAATACGGCAAAGATGTATATGATGTCGATCGCGTATCCCTGGGAGAAAACGCATTCCGCATCGAAGTCAAAGCCGATAAAAATTACGGTAAATAAGGAATGAAAAAAGCGGCCTCTTGTGAGGTCGCTTTTTATTTTGCGCGGCTGGGTAATTTCTTGACGCTGTCCTTTTTTTTGCGTATAATGATTTATAACTATTTTCTAACAGAAGGCAATGAACGAGACGGCATGTATCAGCAGACCATAGAGAGCTCGGGGCGGTGGAAGCCGAGCGGATGCGATAGGTGCGGATCACTCGGGAGTCGCGAATGCCGCAAGTGTTCGCCGGTCGCACCGTTATCGCGCTTGAGCGGTCAGCAATGACCAGTAGGGTGGTACCGCGGGAAACAACGTTCTCGTCCCTTGGGGATGAGGCGTTTTTTTATTACAGGGAGGACATTATGGATTACGGGAAAACATTACATTTGCCGCAAACGGAATTTCCGATGCGCGGCAACTTGCCGAAACGGGAACCGCAGTGGTTGGATTTTTGGCAGGAACATGATATTTATAAAAAACGATTAGCGCAACGGGAAGGCGCGGAGTCATTCGTGTTGCATGACGGCCCGCCGTACGCTAACGGCTACCTGCACATCGGTCACGCGATGAATAAAACGCTGAAAGACATCATCATGAAATACAAGACGATGCGCGGCTACTACACGCCGTATCGTCCGGGCTGGGATACGCACGGACTGCCGATTGAACACGCCGTCATCAAAAACACGGGCCTCAATCGCGCGGAAATGTCGCCGTTGGAATTGCGCGCTAAATGCCTTGCCTACGCGAAAGAATTTATCGAAATTCAAAAGAAAGACTTCATTCGTTTCGGCGTCATGGGCGATTGGGATCGTCCGTATTTGACGTTCGATCCGAAATTGGAAGATCGTGAACTCGCCGTATTCGGTGAGATGGCGAAAAAAGGTTACATTTATAAAGGCCGCAAAACCGTGTACTGGTGTCCGGTGTGTGAAACGGCGCTGGCGGAAGCGGAAATCGAATACGCGGATAAAAAATCGTTTTCGATCTTCGTCAAATTCCCGCTGATCGACGCGCGCGGCTTCCTGCCGGAAGGCGCGAATGAAGACAATGCGTTCTGCGTCATTTGGACGACGACGCCGTGGACCTTGCCGGCCAATATGGCGATCGCCATGCATCCGGAAATCGACTACGTCTGGGTCAAAGCGGGAGAAGAGTACTACCTGATGGCGCGGGATCTGGTGGAATCCGCGCTGGGGGCGTGCAAAATCGCCGATTACGAAGTGGTCAGCGAACCGAAGAAGGGACAGGAACTGGAAGGCATGGTCTTCCATCATCCGTTCCTCGAACGCACGTCGTCCGTGATCTTGGGTGAGCACGTCACGCTTGACGCCGGCACGGGTTGCGTCCACACCGCGCCGGGCCACGGTGTCGAAGACTTTGAAGTCGGCAAAAAGTACGGCTTGGACATTCTCTCGCCGGTTGACGACAAGGGCAACCTTACCGCCGAGGCGGGCGAAGATCTCGCCGGCTTAAATGTTTTGGACGGCGCCGATGTGGCGGTCATCAAAAAACTCGCGCATGCCGGCAAGCTTCTCGGCAAGAGCACGTTGCATCACCAATTCGCCCACTGCTGGCGCAGTAAAAATCCGGTGATCTATCGGGCGACGGAACAATGGTTCGCCTCTGTCGATGATTTCCGCGACGACGCGTTAAAAGCCGTTAACGATACGGAATTTATCCCGAGCTGGGGCCGGGAACGCCTCTACAACATGGTCGCCGATCGCCAGGACTGGTGCATCTCGCGCCAACGCGTTTGGGGCGTGCCGATTCCGATTTTCTATTGCAACGATTGCCATGAAGCCGTCATCACCGATGAAACGATGGCGACCGTTCGCGCCAAAGTGCGGGAAGAAGGCACAGACGCCTGGTGGAAATACGAGGCGAAAGATCTGTTGCCGGAAAATTTTGCCTGTCCGCATTGCGGCGGTCATGAGTTTACCAAAGAATCGAACATCATGGACGTGTGGTTCGATTCCGGATCGACTTGGAGCGGCGTGCTCGAACAGGAGGATTCGGATTTGTACCCGGCCTCGATGTACCTTGAAGGCAGTGACCAGCATCGCGGCTGGTTCCAGTCGTCTTTGCTGACGTCGGTCGCCGTCAACGGACACGCGCCGTATAAAACAGTCTTGACGCACGGCTTTACGATGGACGGCGAAGGCCGCAAGATGAGTAAGTCGCTCGGCAACACGGTGGCGCCGCAGGAAATCATCAACCAATTCGGCGCGGACGTGATGCGTCTTTTGGTATCCAGCGCGGATTACCAGAGCGATGTGCGCTTGTCGCCGAAAATCGTCAAGCAGATGAGCGATGTGTATCGCAAAATCCGTAACACGTTCCGTTTCCTGCTCGGTAACCTGAGCGATTTCCGACCGGGTGTCGACGACGTGGCGTATGAACAACTGGAAGAAATCGATCGCTGGGCGCTTTTGCGTTTGGAAGAAATACGTGAAAAAGTGACGCAGGCGTATGAGAATTATGAATTTCATGTGATGTACCACGTCATTCATAACTATTGCACGGTCGATCTCTCCGCGATGTATCTCGACATCGTCAAAGATCGTCTGTACGCGGAAACGGCGACCTCCGTGACGCGTCGCGCCGCGCAGACAGTGCTTTATCAAATCCTGCAAACGCTCGTGCGCCTGATCGCGCCGGTACTGAGCTTCACCGCCGAAGAAATTTGGCAGGCGATGCCGGCGGTCGACGCCAAAGCGGAAAGCGTGCACCTGACCGATTGGCCGAAAGCGGCGGCGGAACATCGCGATGCCGAACTCGGTCAACGTTGGGAAAAACGTCTCACCTTGCGCACGGATATCTTAAAAGCGCTGGAAGCGGCGCGCCAAGATAAAGTCATCGGTCATCCGCTCGATGCCAAAGTCGTCCTGCACGCCGCCGGCGAAACGTATGACGAACTGATGCGGATCGCCGACGAACTCGCGACGCTCGCCATCGTTTCGGAAGTCGAAGTCGTTGAAGGCACGGCAGGCGCTGCCGGCATGCAAGCCGAAACGACGCCGGATCTTATTTGTGAAATTCAAAAATCAACGGCCCCGAAATGTGAACGTTGCTGGATTCACAGCGAAACCGTCGGTGACTCGGCGGAGCATCCGACGGTATGCGCGCGTTGCGCTCGCGTGCTTGCCGAAGAAGCGGTTCAGGAATAAATAAAAAACACCTCGCCAAGCGAGGTGTTTTTTGCCGGTTGATTGTGTTTTATTTTTTGCCCGCCGAAATATTTTGAACCGTTTTCAGAGAGGCGATCAGTACGCGAATGTAATCATCCAAATGGTTCGGGTAAATGTAGGCGAGGCCCGGTCCTTCGGATCGATTGGAATGGAGGATCAGCGGATACTCGAGGGACGCGAAAAGCTGGAGCGTTTTGATTTGCAAAAGCGCCTGATCACGCACGCCGGTGTATTCGGAAATCGTCCGCAGAATCGGATCCCAGCAACGATCATGCAGTAAGTTGGTGTAGATAAAGTACGTATTCTGATGGTCTTCGGTCGGCGAATACGAAATCGAGCGGTACAGCGCCGGGTGAATATTCGCTAAGCGGAAGTAATTGCGCATAAACGAAAATAATCGATCTTCCGGCGCGACGTCCCCTTTTTCCAAGTAGTGAACAATATTTTCGAAATTGTCCATCAAATAGTCAATGGCCGCGCCGATTAATTCATCTTTCGAACCGAAATAGTAGCGGATCGAAGCGATATTCACGCCGGCGCGTTCGGAAATGGCGCGGACAGTCGCTTGCTTAAAGCCCTGTTCGCGGATAATGCGCGCGGTCTCCTGGATCATACGGTCGCGAACTCGTAAGCCTTTGCCTGTTAATTTGCGATTCATAATACGTCTCCTCACACGGCTGTCCGTAAAAAATCAACTGGCCGTAACTCATGAACAACGAAATGAGAAAATGAAATGCAGTGAAAAATCAGCGTTTATAACGATCATTTGTTTACATGTATTTTAGCAAAGCGTTAATCTTACTGCAACTTTCGACGGATAAAGCAAAAAAATTATAGCCGACGGTCGGAAGGCTGTCAAGCGCGTTTGCAGCGGGGCACTGTTTCCGCTATGATACAAATGGAAAGCAAATTTTGCGCAGGAAACTATAAGGAGGAAATCAATATGGCGAATATTATTACCGATCAGGCGCCGGCGGCAGTCGGCCCGTATGTACAGGGGAAAACGGCGAACGGCTGGTGCTATGTGTCGGGTCAGTTGGGATTGGATCCCGCCACGGGCGAACTGTCAAACGATGCGGTCGCGCAACTCGTGCAGGCGCTTACCAATGCGGCGGCGATTTTGGAGGCGGCCGGACTTTCAAAAGAAGATATTGTTAAAGTAACGCTCTATATTACCGACATGGGCGGGTTCCAAACGCTCAACGAAGCGTACGCGGAATTTTTCGGAGCGACAAAGCCGGCGCGCACTTGCGTGGAAGTTTCCGCACTGCCGAAAGGCGGCGCCGTCGTTGTCGATGTCATCGCGTATGATGAGGGCGCCCAATGACCGCGGCAGATCTGAAAAACACTTTGAAAATTGTTGTGTATTGCGGTTCGCGCTTCGGTAATGAGGCCATGTACCGTGACGCGGCGGTCGCTTTGGGAACGCGCATCGGCGAGCTCGGCGCGACGCTCGTTTTTGGCGGCGGCAAAATCGGCCTGATGGGCGTTGTCGCCGACAGCGTCATGGCGGCGGGCGGCAAAACCTGGGGCATCATGCCGCGTTTTCTGGTCGATAAAGAGCAGGCGCATCGCGGCTTGGATCGGCTTGAAATCGTTTCCACGATGCACGAGCGCAAAGCGCGCATGATCGAGCTCGGGGATCATTTTGTGGCGCTGCCCGGCGGTGTCGGCACGCTGGAAGAAATTTATGAAGTGCTTTCGTGGCGACATTTGGCGCTGGTTGACGGCAGCGTTTCCATGTACAATGTCGGCGGTTTTTACGACGGCGCGGCGCAACTTTTCGAGCGCGTGCTGCAGTCGGGCTTTTTGCCGGCGGATGAACAATCTATTTTAACCATCAGCGATGATTTGGAAACGATCGCGGCACAATGGAAAAATAATAAAAATGTTCGGAACATAGAGAACAATAAATAGAAAATCTAAGTTCACATTCTGATTTTTCGTTGACATTATTCGCTCGGCTTTGTACAATAAAGTCAGGATTTATCCTCGAAATTATAGCTGTGAATGCGGCGGAAAGCAGGGAATTATGCTGGAGAAATTGTTTGCGCTGACAGAGCGCAATACGGATGTCAAGACGGAGATCATGGCGGGGATTACGACGTTCATCACTATGGCGTACATCCTCTTTGTCGCACCGAGCGTCATGGGTGCGGCGGGGATGGATAAAAACGCGGTGCTGATCGCGACTTGTCTCGCGTCGGGCATCATTACGATCGCGATGGGATTGTTCGTAAATTACCCGATTTGTTTGGCGCCGGGCGTCGGCTTGATCGCCTTTTACGCGTTTACCGTGGTGTTGGGCATGGGCGTGCCTTGGCAAACCGCATTGGGCGCCGTTTTTATTTCCGGACTCGTCTTCTTGGTATTGACGCTCACGCATGTGCGGCAAATGATTATTGAAGGCATCCCCAACGGTTTGAAAGCGGCGATTACCGTCGGGATCGGTCTTTTCATCACGATCATCGGTTTGAAAATGAGCGGTCTGATGACAGTCGTCTTATCGCTTGCGCCGGATACGCTGGCGGCGGCGGTGGCCGGTGCCGGACATACGGTCGCAACGACGAATGATACATTATTTACACTGGGCGCGCTGGATAATCCGCGCCACTTGGTGACGGTGTTCGGACTTTTGTTTACCGCGCTTTTAATGGGCCGCGGGATTAACGGTTCGATTTTGATCGGCATTTTGACGACGACGGTAGTCGCGTACGCGACGGGAGTGGCGCAGTTGCCGCCGAACTTCACGCCGTTCATGTTGCCGGATTTCAGCAATAACGCGTTCTTCCAGTTGGATATTTTAGGCGCGGTTCACATGGGTCTGATTACGATCATCTTTACGTTTACCTTTGTGGAACTGTTTGACTCGATGGGCACGATGATCGGCACGGCGACAAAAGCGGGTCTGGTCGATCCGAAAACGGGACGCTTCCCCGGCATGGGCAAGGCGTTATTTGTCGATGCGTGCGGCGTATCGCTCGGTTCGCTTTTGGGGGCGAGCACGGTCACGGCGTTCGTCGAAAGCGCGGCCGGCGTCGGCGCGGGCGGACGCACGGGTCTGACTGCGGTCACTTGCGGCATCTTATTTATTATCAGCTTGTTCTTAACACCGGTCATGCTTTTAATTCCGGATGTAGCGACGAGCCCGGCGCTGATTTTGGTCGGCGCATTGATGCTCGAAGGCGTGCAGCAAATTGATTTTTCCGATTTCACGGAAGTGCTCCCGGCGTTTTTGACCATTGTCATGATGCCGTTTACGTACAGCATTGCCAACGGTATTTCGGCCGGTCTGGTCGCCTATCCGTTGATGAAAATAGTGACGGGCAAAGCGCGGGAAGTTCATCCGATCGTCTATGTCTTGGCGGTGCTCATTGTGGCGCGCTATATCTTTTTAAGTGAATAAGGAGGATTTATGAGAGTAGCGGTAGTTATGGGCAGCGACTCCGATTGGAAAGTTATGCAGGGCGCTGTCAACATCCTGAAAGAATTCGGTGTCGAACATCGTGTAGCGATTGCGTCGGCGCATCGCACGCCGGAAAAATTGGCGCAATTTGTGCATGATGAAGAAGCGGCCGGTGCGACCTGCTTTATCGCGGGCGCGGGCGCGGCCGCGCATTTACCGGGTGTAGTGGCAAGCTTGACCAGCCGCCCCGTGATCGGCGTACCATTGGCGGCCAGCTTGGGCGGGCTCGATGCGTTGCTGGCCATTGTGCAGATGCCGAGCGGCATGCCGGTAGCGACGGTTGCCATTGGCGGCGCGAAAAACGCGGCGCTGCTCGCGATCCAAATCGGCGCGGCAAGCGATGAAAAACTCGCGCGGCAATTTGCCGATTATCGCAAAGAACAGGCCGAAAAAGTGGAAAAGAAAGATCAGAAACTGCAAGCTGAATTATAATCAGAACGGTCATTTATTGATTCCGCCGAACGACGGAGAAAGAGGGTCATGATGGAAAAATTGGAAATGATGTACGAAGGCAAAGCGAAACAGGTATTCAAAACGGATCGCGACGACGAAGTTATCGTTCGTTATAAAGACGACGCGACGGCATTCAACGGCGCGAAAAAAGGCACCATTACCGACAAAGGCGTATTAAATAATAAGATTACGACTTTTTTCTTTGATCTTTTGGCGAAAAACGGCGTGCCGACGCATTTCATCGAACGCTTGGATGACCGTGAACAGCGCGTCAAAAAACTTTCGATCGTTCCTTTGGAAGTCATTATCCGCAACCGTTGCGCCGGCTCGATGGCGAAACGCTACGGCCGTGAAGAAGGCGAAGAACTCGCTTTCCCGACCATTGAATTTTGCCTGAAAGATGATGATCTCGACGATCCGCTGATCAACACGTACCACATTCGCGCGCTCAACATCGCGTCGCAGGAAGACTTGGACACCATCACGAAACTCGCGTTCAAAGTCAATGATGTTCTGAAAAAATTCCTGGCGGAAAAGGAAGTTATTTTGGTCGACTTCAAATTGGAATTCGGTAAAGACACGAAAGGCAACATTCTGCTCGGCGATGAAATCTCTCCGGATACCTGCCGTTTCTGGGATGCCAACACCTTGGAAAAACTCGACAAAGATCGTTTCCGTCGCGACCTCGGTAATGTGGAAGAGGCGTATCATGAAATGCTGCGCCGCTTGACAGGAAAAGAAAACTGATGGCGTACGATTCCATCTGGGACCGCATTGAGGAAGAGTGCGGGGTGTTCGGGATCTATGACCCCGACACCTCGGTGCCCCTGTCCGCCTACTACGGTTTGTTTGCGTTGCAGCATCGCGGTCAGGAAAGCGCCGGGATCACGGTCGCCGACGGCCAAACGATGACGACGCAGGCGGGCATGGGTCTGGTCACGGAAGTGTTCCGGGATTTGCCGGCGGATAACGGCAAAATCGCGATCGGTCATGTGCGCTACTCCACGACGGGCGCCAGCATTAAAGAAAATGTGCAGCCGTTGCAGGTGGAAACGGACCTCGGTCCGGTTGCGATCGCGCATAACGGCAACCTTGTGAACGCGCGTGCGTTACGGGAAAAACAAATTAAGCTCGGCACGACATTTCGCACGACGATGGACACGGAAGTCATCGTCAATTTACTCGCGCGTTCCACGGGCAAAGATGTCACGGAACGTTTGCAAGATGTGTGTCAGCAAATCGACGGCGCGTACTGCTTAGTGGTCGCGACGGCGACGGAACTGTACGGCGTGCGCGATCCGCAAGGCTATCGTCCGTTGTGCCTCGGTGCGACGGATACCGGCTGGGTTTTGGCGTCGGAAACCTGCGCGCTGGATTCGGTCGGCGCGAAATTCGTCCGCGACATTGCGCCGGGACAAATCGTGCGTATCGCCGCCGACGGTCCGCATTTCAGCTCTCTTGTCACGCCGCAAAGCAAGCGTCGGCAAGCGCGCTGCTCGTTTGAATACGTGTATTTCGCGCGCCCCGATTCGGTTTTGGACGGGGAAAGCGTGTACGATGCGCGCCTCAACATGGGGGCCCGCTTATGGGAAGAATGCGGCTTCACGGGCGATATCGTCATGAGCGTGCCGGACTCCGGCAACGTCGCGGCGATCGGCTATGCGCGCGCGTCAGGCATTCCCTACGCGGAAGGCCTGATTAAAAACCGCTACATGGGGCGCACCTTTATTCAGCCGACGCAGGAGATGCGGGAACGTTCCGTCAAAATGAAACTTAACCCGGTCATCAATAACGTCGCCGGCAAACGCGTCGTTTTAATCGACGACTCGATTGTGCGCGGCACGACGAGCGGGATTATTATTAATTTACTGCGCAACGCGGGGGCCAAAGAAATCGCGCTTTGCGTTTCTTCACCGACGGTGGAATATCCTTGCTATTTCGGCATCGATACTTCGGAGCGGAACCAGCTGATCGCGGTCACGCATACGGTGGAAGAAATTCGCGAACATATCGGCGCCGACCGATTGCATTTCCTGTCGCAGGAAGGTTTGGCCAAAGCGATTGCGGGTTTGCGTAAAGAGGATCTTTGCTTTGCCTGCTTTGACGGCGATTATCGGGGACCGATCCCGGAACAGGAGGAAGTATGTCCGCAAACGAACGGGAAGCACTGACGTATGCCGCCGCCGGCGTCAATATTGACGCGGGAAATCGGGCGGTGGAACTGATGAAAGACGCCGTGAAGGCGACCTATACCGATGGAGTATTGGGCGATGTCGGCGGTTTCGGAGGACTTTTTTCGCTGGGCGCGATCGCCATGAAAGAGCCGGTGCTGGTGGCCGGTACGGATGGCGTCGGCACCAAGTTGCGGTTGGCCATTGATCGCGGCGAACATACCACGATCGGGCAGGACTGCGTGGCGATGTGCGTGAATGACGTGCTCGTGCAGGGCGCGCGTCCGCTTTTCTTTCTCGACTATATTGCGACCGGTGAACTCGTTCCGGAACAGATCGCAACCATTGTGAAAGGTGTCGCGGCGGCCTGTCAGGAATCCGGCTGCGCGCTTTTGGGTGGGGAAACGGCGGAAATGGCCGGCTTTTACGCGCCGGGCGATTATGACCTGGCGGGATTCGCCGTCGGTCTCGTCGATCGTGAAAAAATCATCACCGGTGAACGCATTGCGGCGGGCGATGTTATTATCGGTTTGCCGTCGAGCGGCGTGCATTCGAACGGTTATTCGCTCGTGCGGCGCATTATTTCACGTGAAGAGCTCCAATTGGACCAAGTCTATCCGGGTTTGGAACGTCCGCTCGGTGAGGAATTGCTCACGCCGACGCGCTTGTATCCGAAAGCGATTTTGCCGCTTTTGGACGCGGTCGATGTCAAAGGCATGGTGCATATTACCGGCGGCGGATTTTACGATAATATTCCGCGCGTGTTGCCGAAAGGTTTGGGCGCGCATATTGACGGTACGAGTTATCCGGTGCCGCCGATTTTCAGATCGCTTGCGTCCTGGGGCAATGTCTCGCAGCATGAGATGTACCGCACGTTTAACATGGGCCTCGGCATGCTCGTTATCGTCGCGCCCGAAGACGCGGAAAAAACCTTGCAGAACTTGGCAGATCGCGGCGAAACCGCGTATCGCGTAGGGGAAGTCACAACGGACGGCGAAGTCGTCGTCAGCGGTGTGTAATATGAAAAAGTTAGCTATCTTCGCGTCCGGGCGCGGCTCGAATGCCCGGGCACTGATCGACGCGTGCCGCAGCGGTTTGATCGCGGCGCGGCCGGTCGTTTTGTTCAGCGATCACCCCGACGCCCCCGCGCTTGCGATGGCGCGGGCGGCGGGCGTCGATTGCCATGCGTTTGCGCCGCGGGAATTTGCGGATAAAGCCGCTTACGAAAACGCGGTCGTGGAAATGCTGCGCCCGTATGCGCCCGATTATATTTGCCTGGCGGGCTATATGCGGATTGTCGGTGCGCCGATTTTAGCGGTGTATGAGGGGCAGATCGTCAATATTCATCCGGCGCTTTTACCGTCATTCCCCGGATTGCATGCGCAACGTCAGGCGATTGATGCCGGCGTTAAAGTGAGCGGTTGCACCGTGCATTTTGTCGACGCGGGCATGGACAGCGGTCCGATTATTATGCAGACGGCGGTACCGGTATTTGCAAGTGATGACGAAACATCGCTTGCCGAACGTATTTTAACAGTAGAACATCCGACCTATGTAGAGGCGATGGCGGCGTTATGCCGTGATGAACTTTGCATAGTGAAACGGAAAGTGGTACGGCGTACGGCGTCGGGGGAGGAGTGACTATGGCCAGACGGGCTTTACTGAGTGTCTCCGATAAAACGGGGATTGTGAAACTTGCGCAGCAACTTTCAGGGGCGGGGTATGAATTAATTTCCACGGGAGGAACATTGGCCGCGTTGCAAAAGGCGGGAGTGGAAGTGACTCCGGTCGAAACGGTCACGCAATTTCCCGAAATGCTCGACGGTCGCGTCAAAACGCTGCACCCCATGGTGCATGCCGGGATCCTGGCGCGGCGCGATCATCCGGATCATATGGAGGCGCTGGCGCAGCACGGCATTACGCCGATCGATATTGTCGTCGTCAATTTGTATCCGTTTGCGGAAACGATCGCCAAGCCCGGCGTGACATTGGCGGACGCGATCGAACAGATCGATATCGGCGGGCCGTCGATGATTCGCGCGGCGGCCAAAAACTGGCGCGATGTGCTTGTCGTCACCAGCCCCGCGCAGTACGAGGATCTGGCAGAACATGTCAGTGAAGGTACGGTCAGTGATCACTATCGGTTCGGATTGGCGCAGGCCGCGTTTGCGCATACCGCCGCGTACGATGCGAAAATTGCGCAATATTTGGCGGCGCAGTCACCGGACGAAGAACCAACCGAGACGCCGGCAAAAACGTCGGAATCGGCATTTCCGCAGCAATTTGAGCTGCATATGGAAAAGGTCATGGATCTGCGTTACGGCGAAAATCCGCATCAGCAGGCGGCGTTTTACCGGACGCCCGGCAGCAAAGGCGGCGTAGCCAACGCCAAGCAGCTTCACGGCAAAGAACTTTCCTATAATAACTTGGTCGATACGGAAGCGGCCTGGCAGCTTGCGTGTTCCCTTGCAACGCCGAGTTGTGCTATTATAAAACATACGAATCCGTGCGGTTTCGCCGTCGGCGAAGATATGGCCGACGCGTTCGCGCGGGCGTTTGCCGCGGATGATGTTTCCGCGTACGGCGGCATTGTCGCTTGCAATCGTGAAGTGGATCTGGCGGCCGCGGAAAAAATGCGTCCGATCTTTTTTGAAGTCGTCATCGCGCCGAAGTTCAGCCCCGACGCGTTGGCATTGCTATCGGAAAAGAAAAATATTCGCTTATTGGAAGCCGATGCTCCGCAGGAAGGCGATTGGCAGCTGAAACACATTTCCGGCGGCCTTTTGTTGCAAGACGCCGATGACCGTCAGGACGACGAAGCGACATGGCAGGTCGTTACCAAGCGGCAACCGACGGCGGAAGAAATGCAAGCCCTGCGTCTCGCTTGGGCGGTCGTGCGTCATGTCAAATCGAATGCGATTGTCGTGACCGACGCGAAAGCGACGCTCGGGATTGGCGCGGGACAGATGAATCGTGTCGGCGCGGCGAAGATCGCCTTGGAACAGGCAGGCGCGAAGGCAAAAGGCGCGGTGCTTGCTTCCGATGCGTTTTTCCCGTTCGGTGATACCGTGGAAACGGCGGCGCAAGCCGGCATCACGGCGATCATTCAACCGGGCGGATCCATTCGCGATCAGGAATCCATTGCGGCGGCAGATGCTGCCGGTATCGCGATGGTTTGCACGGGTACGCGGCATTTCCGGCACGGCTGATACGAACATAAATATAAGGAGCAGTGGTATGAAAATCGTTTTGGTAGGTAACGGCGGCCGCGAGCACGCACTCGCCTGGAAGCTTGCGCAAAGTGAACGCGTCAGCGAAATCGTGGCGGTTCCCGGTCGTTACGGCATGCATGAAGTGGCGGAATATTTGCCGTTGGATTGGAACAGCACGGCAGAACTGGCGGATATTATTACGATGCAGGCGCCGGATCTCGTTGTGGTCGGTAGCGAAGGGCCGTTAGCCGACGGTATCGTCGATGTGCTCACAAAACGGGAAATTCTCGTTTTCGGCCCGACACAGGCGGCGGCGCGCATTGAAAGTTCCAAGGTGTTCGCCAAAGATCTTTTCGCTCGTTACCACATTCCGACGGCGGCGTACGGCAGTTTTACCGATGCCGATAAAGCCATTGCCTTTTTGGATGAAATGCAGGCGCCGTATGTAATCAAAGCGGACGGTCTGGCGGCCGGTAAGGGCGTTGTCATTGCGGAGACGTATGAAGACGCGGTGGAGGCGATTCACTCCATGTTGACCGGTGACGCATTCGGGAGCGCCGGTGAAAAAATTATTATTGAAGAATTTATGGTCGGCGAAGAAGCGAGCCTGTTGGCATTTGTCGACGGGGAAACGGTCATCCCCATGATTCCCGCGCAGGATCATAAACGTTTGTTGACCGATGACCGCGGTCCGAATACCGGCGGCATGGGCGCGTTCGCGCCGGCCGCGGTGGTGACGGACGCGGTGTACGAAGCCGCGGTGGAACAAATTTTGAAACCGACGGCGGCCGCGCTCGTGGCGGAAGGATCACCGTTCCGCGGCGTATTATACGCGGGGTTGATGATCACGGCGGACGGGCCGAAAGTGGTGGAATTTAACTGCCGTTTCGGCGATCCGGAAACGCAGGTATTGTTGCCGCTTTTGGACAGTGATCTTGCGGATATCATGGAAAAAATTTGCACGGGACATATTGATCAGGTGCGTTTGCGTTGGCTGAACGCGCATGCGGTGTGCGTAGTGGCGGCATCGTTCGGCTATCCGCGCAAAACGTACCGCGGTGATCGCATCACGGGGCTTGCCGAGGCGGCCGCGCAGGATGCGCTCGTCTTTCACGCGGGAACGCGTCATATCGATGACTCGTATTTTACCGACGGCGGTCGAGTCTTGGATGTTGTCGCCGTACGCCCCGGGTTGGCGGAAGCGAAAGAAGCCGCCTATCAGGCTCTTTCGAAAATTGAATTTGACGGCATGCAATTTCGTACGGATATTGCCGATAAAGAATTATTGCGTACGCAAAAATAAGTGCGCGTGACGGGAGGGACGAACTGTGAACACAATGTTGGTATTTATCCTCGTCTTTCTCCTGATTTGCTGCATCGCGGCGACGGCGGCGGGGTTGCCGGGCAACTACGCCATGATGCTGGTGCTGGTGGGCTTCGGTCTGCTGGACGGTTTTCGTTTATTTTCCGTGACGGCGGTCGCGTTGCTGGTCGGCGCGCTCGTCTTGGGGGAAGTCATCGAATTTCTTGCGGGCATGATCGGCGTGCGGCGTAAGCGGCGCGGCTGGAAAACGCAAATGATCGCCGTGGGCGGCGGTATTTTGGGCGGCATCATAGGCAGCGGCATCTTGCCGATTGTCGGCTCGCTGATCGGCGTTGTCATCGGCGTGTTTCTCGCCACCTATGCGGCCGTTTATTATGAGCATAAAGATCAGCAGGCCGCGAAATCGGTAGCGATCAGTGCCGCGATAGCGCAACTGATCGGGACGGGACTCAAAGTGGTGATTTCACTTTTTGTTTTAACGACGGTGGTTTTCATCGCCATTGTTGCGCAGACAGGCGCGACGATCCATTAAAAGAATGCCGTAGGGCATTCTTTTTTTGTGCAAAAAATTTAAATGTAAAAAATTTTTAGAAAAATTAATTTACCTCTTTACTTTTTTATCAAAGTAAAGTATTATGGTCATATCATCAGATAAAGGAGTGTGGTCACATGCGATGGCGGATTGCCTTGAATCATTTTTCAGGCACGGTAGTAGCGCTCGAGCGAGCGTTGGAAACGGCGGGTGGTGCGCGACATCATGCGACCCGCGAAATGATATAAAAATAAAATGCAAAATTATTTATGACAGAAAAGTCACGTATAGGAGGTATTCTCATGAACTGGAAAAAAATGACGGTCACAGCATTAATCGGTCTCGGTGTAGTCGGCGTGTTGGCAGGTTGCGGTAACGATGCGAAACCGGCCGCAGCGGACACAAAATTACCGACGAAAGTCGTTGTCGGCTTAGACGATAATTTCCCGCCGATGGGCTTCCGCGATGAAAAAGGCGAATTGACAGGCTTTGATATCGAGCTGGCGAAAGAAGTCGGTAAACGTACCGGCATACAAATGGAATTCAAACCGATTGATTGGGCAAGCAAGGAAGCGGAACTTACCGCCAAACGAGTTGACCTTCTTTGGAACGGGCTGACGATTACGGATCAACGTAAAGAAAAAATCGATTTCTCCGAACCTTACATGCACAATGATCAGATTATCGTTACATTGAAATCCCGCGCGGATTTGAAGGATATGGATTCGTTGGCGGGTAAAATTGTCGGCACGCAGGAAGGCGGCACGGGAATTGACGCGCTGGCGAAATTGCCGGATTTGAAAAATTCCTTCAAAGAATTACGCCTGTATGCGGTTTATACGGACGCGTTGATGGATTTGGAAATCGGCCGTATTGATGCGGTGTTGGTGGACGGCGTTGTCGGACGTTACTACATGACGAAGAAACCGGATACTTTCTATGAATTGCCGAAGGTCTTGGCGACCGAAGTATACGGCGTGGGCATGCGTAAAGATTCCGCCGAACTCAAAAAGGCGATTGATCGGGCGATCGGTGAAATCAAAGCCGATGGAACGGGAGAGAAGATCTCCAAAAAATGGTTCGGCAAAGATGTCATGAACTGAGCGAAGGAAAGCGCATAACCAAGTAAAAACAGGCCGGGATGACCGGCCTGTTTGCTGAGAGAGGATAGAAAATGGATTACATTGTTTCAATTTTACCGACGTTGTTGTCGGGCTTAAAGGTGACGGCGGAAATTTTTTTCCTGACGATCATCTTATCGTTACCGCTCGGCGTTTTGCTGGCGATTTTCCGCGTGCGCAGCTGGAAACCGATCCGCGAACTCGTGGCGGCCTATATTTACGTTATGCGCGGTACGCCGCTGATGCTGCAGATCCTGTTCATCTATTACGGATTGCCGCTCATTCCCGGCGTTTCCATACAGTTCGGGGACTTTACGGCGGCCCTGATCGCGTTCGTCGCCAACTATGCGGCGTACTTTGCGGAAATTTTCCGCGGCGGCATCCAAAACATCAGCCGCGGTCAGTATGAAGGGGCCAAGGTGCTCGGCTTCACGTACCCGCAAACGATGCGTTACATCATTTTGCCGCAGGTCGTCAAACGGGTTCTCGCTCCGGTCGGTAACGAAACCATTACTCTCTTGAAAGATACGTCCTTGGTCTATGTACTCGCGATGGACGATTTGATGCGACTGACACGCAGCGTCGTGCAGCGCGATTTCGATACGACCGCGTTTTTCGTGGCGGGCGTGATTTACCTCATCTGTACGTTCTTCCTGACGAAAATTTTAACGCGACTGGAAAAACACTTCGCTGTGTACGAAGATTAGGAGGCACGTATGGCTTTTATTGAAATGGAAAATATCCATAAAAAATTCGGCACGACGGAAGTCTTGCGCGGCTGCACGTTGCTGCGCGAGCGCGGCGGCGTGACCTCGGTCATCGGCCCGTCCGGCAGCGGCAAAAGCACATTTCTGCGTTGCTTGTGCCACTTGGAAACGATTGACCGCGGCACGATTTTGGTCGACGGTAAAGCGCTCGCGACTGACAGCGAAGCCGGCAGCGTGTATGCCCAACCGGAAGAAATTCAAAAGATTTGCCGCAAAATGGGCATGGTCTTTCAGCAATTTAATCTTTTTCCGCACATGACGGTATTGGATAACATTATGATCGCGCCGCAAATTGTCAAAGGCATGAAAAAGCAGGACATTTTGCCGATGGCGGAAGCGCAACTCGAACGCGTCGGCCTTTACGCGAAAAAAGACGTGTATCCGAGCCAACTCTCCGGCGGGCAGAAACAGCGTGTCGCCATCGCCCGCGCCTTGGCGATGGAGCCGCAAATCATGCTCTTTGATGAACCGACGTCCGCGCTGGATCCGGAACTCACCGGCGAAGTCTTAAAAACCATTCAGCGGCTCGCGGAAGAAAAACTCACGATGATCCTCGTGACGCACGAAATGGCCTTTGCTCGCTCGGTCGCCGACCAGATTTTATTTATGGTCGACGGCGTAGTGGAAGAAGAAGGCACGCCCGAGCAAATTTTCACTGCCCCGCGGAGTGAACGCACACAGGCGTTCCTAGCGTCCATGATCGGCAACCGGTAAAAATAAAAAGCCCCGATATGACGGGGCTTTTTGATTGCGCAAAAACGATATGGAAAAAAGAGCGCCGGGGTATTCTCGCGTTTTTGGGCGCATACAATGAATGGTAAAACGTACGGAAAAGAAGTAAATGATTTGAAAATATTTCAGCAAAATAAATGCCGGTACCTTTATGTGAAATTTTTTATAAAAAGAAAATACACCGCAATGGCGATGTATTTTCTTTAGAAAAGGAGAAAGAAAGATGAATGCGCGGAAATAGCAATCCGGCCGCGCGGTGTTGATTCCGCACGGCCGGGCTTTCAAGGGAGCGCCTGGATATCAAAGCGGTTGCGGCAGGTGGATCAGCCACAACACCGAGGGGTCGGGGCCTTCGGACATCGTCGCCCGAATACGGGTCGGCGTGCCGTCGGCGCCGCGGAGGATTCGCTGTTCGCCATCGTAAGTATATTCCGTAATATCATCTTGACCGGCGGCTGCGCCTTCGAGTTTGAGGGCGATACCGAAGTCGTTGTCGTTCGCAATCGCGAGCGTCTTTTTATCCGGTAAAAGCACGATGCCTTCCGCTTTTTCCACCGTCCAGCCATGCTGACGGAGGTCAAGGAAAAGATCTTTTTGCACCGGTTGGAAACGTTTGCCGAGCGCGTCTTGATCCGCTTCCAGCGCGTTCTGACCGGACGTCATGTCGGTAATATCGGTCGCTTTCGCGATGTCGATTTTGTAGATGCGGTTTTGCATCGTTCCCTGCGCGTCTTTACCCTGTTCAATGACCAGGAATTGGTGATCATTGATGGCGGCGATATCGCCGAGTTTCATTGCGGAGTTCTTTTTATAAGAGCCGGGCGTGATCGGGTACGCGTATGTTTTGACGTCGCCCGATTTCGGATCGAGGAGAACGAGACGGGTAAAGTTGGCAATATTTTTCGTTTTGCCGCCGACGTTGAGCGTGCTCTGCATCATCACCATTAATTTACCGGCGGGTGTGATCGCCAAACCTTCCGCGCCGCGGTTGGGTTGACGTTCCTGTAAAATTTTCGGTAAACCTTGGCCCGGAGCAAGGCGGCGAAGTTCGCGGCCTTGTCTGTCGTATTCGACGAGGAACGGGCCGTATTCATCGGTCAGCCAGAAGTGACCTTGCGCATCGACGGCAAGTCCTTCCGGATCCAAACCGTTTTTGTCATAGGCGAGCGGCCGGAATTGAAGATCCAAGCCGATTTCGCCGGTATTACCAAGAGCGCCTTGCGGTATCGGACGACCGCTGATGTCTTGGCCTGCTTTATTTTTCAAAGAAAATGATGAAACGACTGTCGCTTTCCCGTCTTTGACGCGAATGATGCCGATACGCGGCGCGTAATCGGGGACGGGGAAAATTTTACTGCTGCGCTTTTGATCGCCGTCACGATATTGGACGCTGTCCAAGTTCGGGCCGCGATCCGTGACGCCGTAGAATTCAATGGCGCCGTCACGAGTCGTTCCTTTGTAGGTCAATGCCGAACCATAGCCGAGGGGGATGGCATGTTTCGTTTGACCCGGCGCGGTGATATATTCGTGAGCGGGCAGTTCTACGGTATAACGATCAATGGCGGGCGTCGGCGCGGCGAACGCAACGCTTCCGGCAAGCAGACTGAGCGCAACCGCGCTCCATAAAAAAGTACGTTTCATCATGTTCCTGATCTTCCTCCTTTAGTTTCTTGCCATAAGCATAGAGGGGTGTTGTCAATTTCTGAACGGGTTTGTGTCAAAGTAAAGAAAAATTTTACATACGGGTAAAATAAAAATGACTCTTTTGCACAGAGCGCCGATGGCTGCCCGGCTTTGCTCGGCTTGACGTTCCACCCGGACAGATATATGATGAAAAAAGAAAGGTTATTAAATTTATATGAAGGAGGGATAGCAATGAGATATCAGACGATTCTGGTGGCACTGGACGGTTCGGAACACGCCCGGCTTGCATTGGAGGCCGCAGTGGCCTTGGCGGAGAAATTCGGCAGCCGGTTGATTCTTACTCATATTATGGATATCCAGTACTTCACAACGGCTTGGTTTGAACCGCCGCGCACGCGGAGCGAAGCGGATGAGCGCGTCGACTACAAGCCGGATACAAAAGCCAAATTGAAAGAAACGACGGATTACCAGAGAGAATTCGGACGCCGAATTTTGGCGACGGCAAAAGATCATGTACCGGCGGGAATCGATTACGAAATCGCGTATACCGTCGGCTCACCGCGGGAAGATCTTCTCAAAATGGCGGACACATATAAGGCGGATCTGATCGTTATGGGCAGCCGCGGCATGGGAACACTAGCGAGCATGTTGGTCGGTTCGGTTTCGTTCTACGTGGTGCAACACGCGGAAGTGCCGGTATTGGTTATCAAACAGTGACGGAGGGATGACAATGAAATGTTCTTGGCAACGTATTCTTGTGCCAACGGACGGTTCTGAAAACGCCCGTCGGGCACTTCATGAAGCCGCGCAGCTGGCGATGAAATTCGACGCGGAGCTGGAATTGTTGAGCGTGCTGGAAGACCGGCTGTATGCGGGAAATCTGATTGGCCGGGGCGCCGGGGAGCGTTTGTATTCGGGCGTGGTCGAAGTAAGCCGTACGCCCGGTGCGGAAGAACGCGTCGACCCGGGTTTGCCGGAGCATCAAATGGCGCAGGTTCGTGAAGGGTTACGCCGCGAAGCGGCGACGCTTCCGCAAGATGTTCCGCTGCGCATGTTTTTCGCCGTCGGCGATGTACGGGAAACGATTCTGACAGTGGCGGATGAACTGAATGCGGATTTGATCGTGATCGGCAGTCGCGGTTTGGGATCCGTCAAAGGTTTAGTTTTGGGGTCGGCATCGCAATACGTATTGCATCATGCCACGCGTCCCGTTTTGGTAGTAAAATAAACGCCGGCCACCGTGAGCTGTGTTATAATGAGTAAAACTAATCAACTCATAAAGCGGTGGAAGGGGTGCGGACTATGATCCATTTTAATGAAGTGCTGTTACCGGCCGACGGCTCGGAAAACGGTGTGCGCGCGTTACAGCATGCCATCGAGCTGGTGAAATTGTCCGGCGGCACACTCTTGATTTGCCATGTGGCCAATGTGGTGTCGGTGATTTCGGGGTTTGATCAAATTCCCAGCGGCTCCGGCTATGTCAGTGAACAGATGGCCGAGGATCTGGAAGAAAAAGGGAAAGAGATTCTGGAAAAATTGGTTCGTATGGTGCCGGCGGATATTCCGGTCAAGACCATTTTTGAAGTAGGCTCTCCCGGACCGACTTTGTCCGCGATTGCCGAAAAATACAACGTGGACTTGATCGTCATGGGAAGCCGCGGCTTAGGGCCGCTGAAAGGCATTTTCATGGGCTCGGTTTCGAGTTACATCGTCAGCCACGCGAAATGCCCGGTTTTGATTGTAAAATAAAAAAGCGGACGGGCAACCGTCCGCTTTTTTAGTAGAAAGAATACTTGGGGGATCCTATGGAGCAACGTATTCGCTGGCTATATGAAGAGCTTCCCAAATGGGTAAGCGAAGGGATTTTGACACCGGAGGCGGCCGATCGTTTGCGCGCCCGCTACGGTGAAGTGGCGGCGCCGGGTCTGCGCTGGGGCCGGATTATTTGGCTGGTCCTCGCGGCGGTGTTAGTCGCGTTCGCGCTGGCGCACAGCGTGCGCTTTAACTGGGTAGTCGCGCTGGCGGTGGCGGCGCAGTTGGCGGTGGCGGCCGTGTTGGCACTCGAGCCGAAAGCGATCGCTTGGCGCGAGGCGGCCGGCGCGTTTTTGGGGATTGCGATTCCCGGAGCGTTGCAGCTCGCGGGCGATATTTATCAATTATCGGAGTGGAATCAGATCGCGTGGGCGATTTGGTCGCTTGCGCTGCTCTTGCCCGCGGTGTACATTGTGCGCTCGACGGCATTGGCGTCGATCTATCTGATTTTGACGGGCGTATTTGTGAGCTCTTTAGGCGTCACGAACGCGTGGCTCGGCGCGCAGCAGGTATGGATTTGGCTGGCGCTTGCCGCACCGTATTTTTACATTTTGTATCGCGGCGGTTTCCGGGAACTTTCGTTGCTGATTTTCAGCTGGATTTATGCGCTGACGATTTTCTACGCCGCGCTGGTGGCGTTGGCGGATGTCGCGGTTGTCAGCTTGGCGCTCGCCACGATTATTGCCGCGTTTACGTTTCTCGTCGGGGCGATGGTCGGCAAACAAACCGGCTGGGGCATGCCGTTTCGCATATTGGGCGGCGGCGCTCTGGCGGTATGCGTGCTGCTGGCCACGCAACGCTCGCTATGGGTGGACATATCTGAAGCGGTACCACAGGTATTGCCGATTGTTGTGTTGGTATTGTTGTTATTCGCTACCGGCGTGCTTTGCTGGCGTCTGATGCTGCGTCGCGAGTACATGCTGGTCACGGTCGCGGCCGTGCCTTTGTGCGTGACGCTGGCGACTTTTATCGCGGCGCTCGGCTACGGCTACACCTTTTTGGCCATTGTCTTTATGATTTACTATTTGGGCGGCGTCGCCGCGTTATTGGTCAACGGCTTGCGCCGCAGTTCTCTTTGGCGTACGGACGGCGCGCTGTTTTTGCTCGCGCTCTTTATTGTGGTGCGGCTCGGCGATGAGTCGTTCACCTTGCTGCAGCGAGGCACGGCATTTATCGTGATGGGCGTGCTGATTTTGGCAGGGCATTTGGCGATGGCCACATGGCAACGCAAGCAGCGGGAACACACGAACCAACGTGTGCGTCGTGCTCGTCGGCAGGAAGCGGCTCGACGCAGCGCGCCTGCGCAGGATCATTCGCCGGTATCGGCGCGGCCGCCGCGCATGCGCGACTCGATGACGCCGCCGGCAACGAACGGGCAGACGACAACGAAAGAGCGGACTTCGCACGCGGATTTACCGCCGCGTCGCCCGCCGCAAATGCCGTCATTACCGCCGCGACCGACCTGGCACAGCGACAAGCAAGAGGAGGATAAATAAATGGCGACCAAATGGAAATACCTGCTCGCGTTTCTCGTCCTCGCGCTGGTGCAGTTGGGGGTCATCTTCAGCGAGCGCAGTCAATTTGAAGAAGTATTGAACAACGGGATCACGTACCAATCGCCCGCCATTATCGCCGGTACGCGTGTTGATTATGTCGATATCCGTTTACGGGAAGATATCGATCCCTTTGTGGCGGAGCCGTTGAGCAAAGCCAAATGGCTCGGTGAAAATTTACCGGAGAATCAGGAAACGATTTACGTCGCCGTGGCGCATGATAAAAACGGCATGCTGATGGTGAAGGGCGCGGATCTGAAAAAACCGGCGCAAGGCGACTACATCAAAACGATCGCTTGGGGCGTCGACAATGGCGTGGTATCCTTCCCCATCCCGTTCATGCGTTTCTATTTACCGGGTTACCAATTACAGGATCTGCCATGGGATGAATTCATGGCGTTTGATCCTTTGACACCGGAACAGGTGGAACAAAAAGAAGCGGAGCTGGCACGCGTGGAACCGTCGCCGGAAGCGGCGGATATGCGCGCGGAAATCGCCCGGCATAAAGCCGCCGGCGAACCGATTTCCGTGCCGCGGCATCAAATCATCGCGGAATTTAAATTGGCGGACGGTCACGGCGTGATCACGGAAGTGTATGTGGACGGACATCCGCTTTCCGGCTGGTATCAGACGAGCGCGGCGCCGGCGACCGTTGAAATTATCCCGACAACAGAAGGAGCAAAGAAAGCGTGAAAGTGAATACAAGTACGGACGGATTGTCGCATGATGCCGCGGCTTGGTTGGCGGGCACGTTGGATACGGAAGAAAAACGCCGCCTGCTATTGCGGTTGGCGGATATTTTTAAAGTGCTCGGCGAGCCGACGCGGCTGAAAATTTTGCGGGTGCTTTGGCAGGGCGAATGTTGCGTGAACGAACTGGCGGAAGCCATTGATATGGAAGCGTCCGCGGTCAGTCACCAGCTGCGCATTCTTCGCCAGGCGCACTTGGTGGATTTTCGTAGAATCGGTAAAAATGCCTGCTATTTTTTGGATGACGCGCACGTGGTGCATTTGCTTGAGCAGGGGCTCAACCATGCCGCGCATCGGGGAGAGGAGTAGCCATGCGTTTGTACTTGATGCGCCATGGTCATGCCGTCAAAGAACGGGCGACGTTGGATAATTTTCATCGTCCGTTGACGGATACCGGCATCGCGGAAACGGAAAAGATGGGACGTCACCTGAAGGAAATGCTGCCGGATCAGGCGGTCGGCATTTATTTGAGTCCGCTGGTGCGCACGCAACAGACCGGTGAGATTCTGGCGCGGACCTTGCGCGACGGTCGCGCGGCTACCGATGTGACGAGCGGGACGCTGTACGCGTTGGCACGTGACAATTGGGAGCCGCTTGATAATCATCTGATCAATTTGACGGCCTCCGGCGGTCCCGAGCATGTCTTCTTCGTCAGTCACCAACCGTTTTTGGAAGCGTGGTTGTACGGACTGACCGGGGTCAGTCTTTCCTTCAAACAAAGCAGCGTCGCGGTCATCGATTTGCGTCGCGGCAAAAAATCAAAGTTGGTGGCGTATTTGACGCCGTCATTGTGGGAGAAATAAATTGCACAGTCACTTTTTTGCGTATTTGGCACGAATGAAATTCATCAAGCGCTGGGGCCTGATGAAAAACACGATGCCGGAAAATATTCAGGAACACAGTTTGCAGACGGCCATGATCGCGCATATGCTGGCGGTACTTCGCAATGTCCGTTACGGCGGTCATGTCGATCCGGAACGGGCGGCCGTTCTTGCCATGTACCATGATGTCAGCGAAGTGTTCACCGGCGATATGCCTACGCCGGTTAAATATTTTAATGAGGATATTCGCGCGATGTACGGCACGATCGAGCAGGCAGCCGTGGAAAAATTATTTGCCACGTTGCCCGCTGACCTGCGCGACGCGTATCGGGAGTATATTTTGATGCCGGAAGAAGATCCCTTGTGGGAATTGGCGAAAGCGGCGGATACGCTCAGCGCCTATTTGAAATGCGTCGAGGAACGCACCGCGGGCAATCCGGAGTTCGATGAAGCGTACGCGACGATTCGTAAAAAACTGGAAGAATCGACCGTACCGGAAGTACATGATTTTCTCACGACATTTGCGCCGAGCTTTACGCTGACATTGGACGCGCTCAATGCGAATGCGAAGGAAGAAAAATGACGCCATGGCCCGTTCTTTTAATCAATGACTACATCGAGCACGGCGCGTCGAATATGAACGTGCTGGAGCCGATTTTGCGCGCGCTCGGTTATCCTGTGTCGGGATTGCTGACAGCGGTAATGAGCCACAGTTTCGAGTACGGAGACTATGACTATTTTCCGCTGACGGAGCATCTGCGGCGGACCTTGCCGCTTTGGGAGAAACAGGGTTTCACGTTTGCCGCGGTGGCGACCGGTTTTATCGACAGCCTCGGCAGTTTGGAACAATTCGCGTTGTTGCGGGGCGCATTACCGAAATGGCGCGCGCAAGGTTCGTTTATTCTGGTGGATCCCGTAATGGGGGATAACGGCGCCTTGTATCCCACATTGCCGCGGGAACTTGTCACGGAAATGCGCACTCTTTTGCCGGTGGCGGATATCATTACGCCGAACTGGACGGAAGCGGCGTTGCTTTTGGGGGAAGATCCCGCGTGTGAGCAAGACGTCGCGCCGCAATGGCTCGAACGCTTATGCACGTTGGGGACGCGCGCTTGCGTGATCACGGGCGCGGGAAATCCTGACGCGAACGTCGGAACCATTTATTATCGGTCGGCGGACGGTCACGCGGGCGCTGTCGATTTTGCGCGTCTGGCGCCGAATTTCAGCGGCAGCGGCGATTATTTCAATGCGGTACTGCTCGCGGCGTTGCTGCGCGGTGAATCGCTCGCGCAGGCGGTGAAGACGGCGGCGCGATTTATTGAATTCGCGCTGCGTGAAACGCAAGCGCAGAAAAGTAACGCAGGCAACGGCTTAGTACTTCGCGGCGCGCTGCAAGCGACGGTAAAAAAATGGACGGCAGACGAATGAGAGCAAACAAAAAGCGCTTACCGAGGTAAGCGCTTTTTTTGTGATCAGTTTTTGCGACCGAGAATCGCGTTGACGCGATCTTTAATGTTGCCCTCCGAAGCTTTTTTCGGCGTGGCCTTTTTGATATCTTGGGTCGGTTTGGTTTCCGCTGTCTGTTTTATTTTTTTGGAAGATGTATCCGTTTTTACTTCTTTGGCTTTCGCTTCGGGGGTAAGGGCTGCGTTCAAACGATTGACGATTGCGTGGCCGTCTTCACCGGAGGAAAGGGTGTACAGTGATTGGCTGCCTACATAAATCGCACCGCCGTCTAATCGCGCCGGTTGCATTTTATGATCACGGACAAGGCGCGCCAGACGACCCGCGACATAGTACGCGCGCGTTTCGGCATCATAATTTCCGACTTTGACCGGTGTCAATACGGTCTTGTCGTTGACGATAACATCGGCGCCTTTGACGGTGACGCGGTTGCCGGAATACGCCTGCATGCGGTTGACCGCTTCCGTGACGCGCGATTCGTTACGCGGATGCGAGTTCGGCGCAATAACGCGCGCGATGCCGTCCTTGAAACCGGAGCCGTATTCTTTCAATAAGGCGTGCATCGCGGCCGGCGCGCCGCCGAGATTGTAGTCCGTTTTTTCCAGGATGGTAAAACCGAGGTCATCCGCAGCTTTTTCCTGACCCATCGTGAATACTTCGTTGTTAATATAATTCAGTCCTAAATTCATCAGCAGCGTTTGCACGGCGGACGAATCACCGCCGGAAAGAACGGCGGAGCCGGCGACGGCAAGACTGAGCTTTTTGGTTACGCCATTGACGATGTCGCGATGTTCGCCGTGACTGACTTCATGAGCGAGCACAAACGCCAACTGCTGATCGTCCAGCACGTCCAGCGTGCCTTTGTTGACGGAAAGCACGGCAGCGAGCGTACAATACGCGTTAATATCATCGGAGGGGTTCACAAAAATCACATACTTCCGCTTGGGCACGCCGCTTTTCACAAGGGAATCCAAAATGCGTTGGGCGCGTTCCTGATAGGCGGCATTATCATAGTAACCGCTTTGCTCTTTGGCGTTGGCAAGCACTTCTTCCTGGCCGTTTTCGTCAAGTTCGCGCAATTGCTCGCGAATCATGCCCATTTCTACCGCGCCTTTGAGTACGGAGGCGCCGATACCGCCCCACGAAGCCTCCACCGGCGCCGCCAGCGGCATCGTTAAGAAACACGCGGCGAGGAACGCCGCGGTATATTTACGAAATGCGGGAAACATGAGTCCACTCCTTTCGAAATAAAGAATCATTTTTTTCCATTATAGCATGCTGTTTTTCTTTTTATTTGCGGATCGTTAACTCCTCCAAACCGTAGTAGCGTTTCAAACCGTATTGGGAAACGCCGTTATCGAGTTCCACATAGAAGATATGGCGCAGCATGCGCTGCGTAAAGGGAAGCGCCTCGAGCTCGACGGAGGTATAGCCTTGCGCTCGCGCGTCGCGGATATAGGCCATGCGCGCCTGATCGATTTCGTAAATTCTCACGGTGAAATACAATGTGCCGAGCAAAAACGGCAGCGTAATCAACAAAATGATACCGACAATGAAACGTTGCTCCCGCGCGAAAGTGCGACGAACTACGGGCACGTCATACAAACCGACCGTGCCGGCGATCAGGCACAGCACGGCGAACATCGATGCGCGAGCGGGAAAAGTCGGCGCGCCGAGCATCGCGAGATTGCTGACGGCGGCAAGCGCTGCGGTAATCAATAAAAAGCGCATGGGGGGATATTGATTCCAAAGCGTGCGGAATGTCAGCCGCCAGCCGGCGGTTTTCGTTACCGCGGGCGTGAGCATGAAGCGGCGGCGTAAAAGGCGATACACGAGCCAAATAAGCAAGAGGTAAAGACCCATCTCTTCGACGCCGGAACCGAGATTTTGCAGAAGGCGCACCGTTTTCGGCTTGAGCAAACCGAGCGCGTGAACGATTGCGATTAAGCCGTCGCCAAACCAACGCCCGACAAAACCGTCGGTAGCATATGACACCGCGAGTACCGCTGCGAGAGCGCCGGCGATATACAGCGGACGTTTCGATCCGGATGGCGCTGGCGCGTTGCGTCCGTAACGCGATATCGCGATTTGTCGATAGGCTAACATCCACATGAAAATCAGCGGCAAAATATAGAGCATCATTTCACCGTTTCCCGCGAACTGATTGCCGATTCTTCGACCGATGGAAGCAGACACCTCCGCCACGCGGACAAAATTACCGGGCGCGACGACCAGCGCGATAAAACCGAGTACGCTGCCGACGACGCCGGCGATCTGCCACCGATACCGCTGACCTTTACGCCAACTGTACAGCGTCACAGCGGCCGCCGCGACCAGGGTCGCGAGCGAAGCGTTTTCTTCGCCCCAACCGGCGAGAATGCCGAGTAAAAACATAGCGCCTGCCGCCCAATAACTGTCGGCAAGAGTTCGTGTCGGACGCAGAGAAAAATGGTACGGCAAAAGAAACCAGACCATGATGGTCATCGTCCACAAATATACGGTCGAGCCGCACATCCACACAGCCACCTCACCGAAGTGCGGCAGCGTATACCAAAGCGCGAGCAGTACGGCGGCTATACGCGCCGGCGCGGGTAATTTTTCAATACG
>NZ_CABSTC010000011.1:0-27684 GCF_902480485.1 uncultured Negativicoccus sp.
GCTGGGAGAGCGCCTGCCTTACAAGCAGGATGTCGGCAGTTCGATCCTGTCATCGCCCACCATTTGAAAAAGAGACCGTGCGTCTCTTTTTTATTGCGTAAAATTCCGTTTGTCGCGCGGCTTTCCTACAGACGATAAAGATGTCATGACGTCAATTTTCCTTGACAAAAAGACGAATTTTACGTAAAATAGTGGAAGCTTTTACTCGGAGCGGTACTCAAGAGGCTGAAGAGGACGGTTTGCTAAATCGTTAGACGGTTTACCCCGTGCGTGGGTTCGAATCCCACCCGCTCCGCCAGTTTATTTATTCGACACGACGGTGTCTTTTTTTTTGCCCATAATTAAAAATTTCATGTAGAATATAAGAAATGAGCTGCCGAGATTTCGGCCAAGGAGGAAACCATGTTACTGGATGAACTGATCACCCGTCATAATCCGGAGAGTATCGCCATTCGAGGTCCCGAAAATGTCACGTATGGCCAATTGAAAGAACACATCGCGCGGTATCGCACCGTCCTGCACAAAAAGGGCGTGAAGCGAGGCGATCGTGTCGGTTTGTATGAACAAAACAGCCCTGCATTTATTTACATTTACTTCGCGATCGTCAGTCTGGGCGCGATTGTCGTTCCGATCAACTGCATGTTGACCGAAGCGGAAGTGGACTATATCGCCAAAGACGCGGGCTTGGTGTTGTTGGTCGCGCACAAAGAATTGCACACGGCGGCGCCGTTGCTTTTGGTGGCGACGTTTGTCGAAGAAGCGCAGGGCATCGCCGCAGCGGAATGCGTTCCCGCGGAAACGCAACGGGAAGATACGGATGTGACCACGTTCATTTACACGTCGGGCACGACCGGCCGACCCAAGGGCGCAATGCTTACACATCGCAATCTGGCGGAAAACGTCAAGCAGTTCAATGCGGTGTTGCCGCACGAGCCGGAGGATCACGTTCTTTGCGTGTTGCCGATGTACCATTGCTTCGGTTGGACGACTTGCGTCATGAATCCGCTTATCCGAGGGGGCAGCGTCGTTCCCGTCAACACGTTCCGTCCGGGCGAAATCTTGCAGGCGATCGAAACGTACGCGGTAACGGTATCTTTCTTAGTGCCGCCGTTGTACCATCTGCTGGTTCGCCTGGCCACGCCCGAACGGTTGAAATCGGTCCGTCTTTTCGTCTCGGGCGGAGCCAGCTTGCCCGAACCGGTCGCGAAAAAATTCGAAGAAATTTACGGTCGGCCGATTATCGAAGGCTATGGGCTTTCGGAAGCATCGCCGGTCGTTGCGGTCAATCCGGAAGAAAAACATAAATACTATTCGATCGGTCCGGCGCTTCCGGGCGTGCGCGTTAAAATTAACGGGTATGACGCGACGACGTATGAGCCGGGCACGATCGGTGAACTTTTAGTGCAGGGCGCCAACGTCATGCAGGGATATTGGCACTTGCCCGAAGCGACGGCGGAAGCCTTGCAGGACGGCTGGTTGCATACGGGCGATCTCGCTTATATGGATGAAGACGAGTATATCTACATCGTCGACCGCTCCAAAGATATGATTATCGTCAACGGGGAAAATGTGTACCCGCGCGAAGTGGAAGACGAAATCTATCGGTACCCGGGCGTGGCGGAAGTCGCGGTGGTCGGTCATCCCGACGGCTTGCGCGGACAATTCGTGTGCGCGTACATCGTGTTGCACGAAGACGCGGAACTCGATACGCAGGCCTTGCGCAAATATTTGGCGCAACGTCTTGCCGCGTTCAAATTGCCGCGCAAATACGTCGTTTTGGATGCGCTCCCGAAAAACAGCACAGGAAAAATTTTAAAACGGGTGCTGCAGGAAAGCGATACATTTTCCGGCGCGGAGTCGGACGATAAAAATAACGCGCAAAATGAGTAAAAAATAAAAAAACTGCCGTACGGCAGTTTTTTTATTGCGTAAATATATCTTAGACGAAAATTACGGATCTCGTTAAAAGCGGCCGAGCTCTTCCAGAGCCCCCGACCACATCGGCATATTCGCGAGAAATAGCCAAAAGAAAGCAATAATCAGGAAGGTGACCAAAAGTAAAAAGCCGATAAACGGAAACAGTAAGGTGCAGATGGCGCGCCCGAGACTGATTCCGTAATTTTTTTGCAACGCCGTGACCAATAGGAAGATCGTCCAGCACGTCACCACCAACGTGAGCGCGTCAAACAGCGGCGCATTGACGGCCGCCGGCAAGAAATTAAGGATCACGCCCAAGGCCGTCAGGGCATTGGGAAACAACGCGAACGGCAAGGCCTGCAAGAGCCCTTGCACGGTCCCTTCGCCGCCCAAAAGAGACGCGCAGAAATGCATGAGAGCGCCGCCGATCAAAAAATACAATGCGCCGCCGATGAGCGAGACGGCAAACGCGGCGCCCAAGGCGTTCGGCATCAGCCCGACCGAAGCGAGCGAAGTGATCAGCGTGCTCAGAATAAACACGATGACGGCTTCGCCTCGGGCATCGGTATGGGTGATACGATAAAACGCCCATTGCGGCCGCGTGATCACATCATAGAGAAGTTCCAACGCGTTACTGAGCATGGGGCGCCTCCCATTCGGTGCGAGCGCTTCCGCCTTCGCGACGAGCTAAGCTTCCGATGCTTTCACGAAACGCGCTGCGGAGCTCCGCGCCGAAGAGACGTTGCCAGGAAACCGAAGCGTCGTCGTATTCGTGCGTGGGCACGTCCGTCGCGGGCAAGCCGACGAGGTTGGCCGTATAATCGAGCGCGTCATAGTAATTGCCCATCTCGTCCACGAGACCGGCGGCCTGCGCCTGACGGCCCGTGAAAATACGTCCGTCGGCCAGTTCTCGAACCTGTTGCGGATCCATCTGCCGGCCGGTGGCGACGACGTCTACGAATTGTTCATAAATGTCATCGACCATGCCTTGCACGAGGGCGCGCTCCTCCGGCGTCATCGGGCGATCCGGCGAAAGAATATCTTTATGCGCGCCGGATTTGATTTTATCGTTGTTGATGCCGAGCTTGCCCATCAATTCTTCATAGTTCGTATAGCCGATGTACACGCCGATACTGCCTGTCATCGAGGACGGGTTGGCAAACACCCGATCGCCTTTCGCGGCGAGCCAGTACCCGCCCGACGCGCACATGTCGCCCATCGAAACGACCACCGGTTTACCGCTTGCTTTCAGCCGATCGATTTCGTCGCCGATTTCCTGCGATGCGGTGGCCGAACCGCCGGGGCTGTTAATACGCAATAAAACCGCTTTGGCTGCGGGATCCGCGGCCGCTTGGCGAATTTCTTTCATGAGTCGGCCCGAGGAGGCCGTTGTGCCGCCGCTGAAAAGGTTGGACGGTATATCGGCCGCGCCGACGATCGGACCTTCGACGCGGATCACAGCCACGTAAGCGTCACCGGTGCTGACCGCTTTTTTGGCAGGACGTGAAGGTTGTAAAAAAACAGCAAATACAATACATAAAAGGATGACGGCGCCGATCACCCAGCGCTTTTTCTTTTTATCCATGAAACCTCCTTAAAAACAAAACAGAAACAAAACAGATCAGTTTCATTTTAGCATACACAGTATTAAGCGCACGCAAAAAGAGATTAAGCATTGGTAAAAGCATTGCCGGCGTTCGTTTTCCGGTGCGCGCTACTATAGGAAATATGTTAAAATAACAAGATAGGCGATTAAGAAAATAATAATCGTGACGGAGTGAAGAGATGAAACGAATTTCAATGCGCAGTCTGCTGGTCGGGATCGACCCGGGCTCGTTATATACACGTGTGGTGGTGGCGGATGCTCAGCAGGAAATATCCGAGCCGTCGCTGGCGGCGGTAACCACGCAGGGCGAGGTTGTCGCGGTCGGAACCGAAGCGGCGATTCGCTTGCGGGCGGAGCCGCGCGGTCTTGTCGCGGTGCGACCGTTCGCGGGCGGCGTCGTGGCGCAGCAGGCCGCCGCGCAATTACTGTTACAATCGATTTTGGATAAAGTGCAACGCGGTGCCGTGACGCGGCCGACCGTGTGTCTTGCGGTGCCCTCGCTGGCATCGCAGGTGGCAGCCCGGGCATGGCTGCAGACGACGCGCAAAGCGGGCGTATTGGAAACGCTGCTGGTGGATCGCGGCGCGGCGACGGCGATAGGTACCGGTTGGGATCCGTCACGGGCGGAAGCGGTCGTTGCGGCGGATTGCGGCGCAGGATTTACGCTGACCGCGCTTTCCGGCGGCGGCTATCTCGCTAACGACTATTTGCCGGCCGGCGGTCGTGCTTTGAGCGCGGCGCTGCGGGCGTACTTGCGCGAAACCTACGGAGTGATGGTGGAGCCCGCTACGATTCAAACCCTCGTGCGTGAAGTGGCGGTCTGCGTGCCGAGCGTCGGTGAAACGCAGCAGGAATGCACGGGACGATTGTTGGCCGACGGCACATTGACAGAGTTTACCGTGACCTCGACGGAGTTATTGCCGCTCGTGCGTGAGGTGACAAATGTCTGGTTGCAACGTTTCCGCCGTTTGGTGCGCGGACTTTCCGCGCAGGCGCAGGCGGATCTTTTAGAAAACGGCGTACGCCTGACCGGCGGCTCGGCCTTGCTTAAAGGATTTGATTTGGCGCTTGCGGAAACGATCGGCATTCCCGTGCAGGTCGCGAAAGAGCCGTTCGGCACCGTGGCGCGAGGCAGTATGTTGGCGCTGAATCGGCGTGCGGAATGGCCGTATTTATTAGTCGGTGGCAACGTGGGGAGGAATGAATAGTGCGGGGAATGGAACGACGCACGCTGATTTGGGCGGTTGCCATCTTGCTTTTGATCGGTTTGGTCGGTTGGGCATGGCGGCACCGTGAGGCGGTGCCTTTTGTCACGCAACCGCTGGTCGCGGCTGCGACGCCGTTTGAATACGGAACGGCGCGTGTGGCGCAGGAGGTGCTTGCCGGCGCGACCATCTTGCGCGGAGCGGTAACAGGCTATGCGGAGCTGCAACAGTTGCGGGCGGAAAATGACGCGTTGCGCGGGGCATTGACGGCGCACCGTGAAATGATCGCGGAAAATGAGCGCCTGCGCGGTCTGTTGCAATTTGAAGCGACCTATCCGCAATACCAGGTGCTGGCCGCGCGCGTGATTACTCGTGATGACGGCGGCTGGACGCAAAGCGCGGTAATCGACCGCGGCCAAGCGGAAGGTTTGACGAAATATATGGCGGTGATGTTACCGCAAGGCGTGGTCGGATTTGTCAGCGATGTGTATCCGCATTCGGCGCGGATCCAATTTATTTTAGATCCTCGCACCGCGGTGGGCGGCATCGTGCAGCGCCCGCAGTCGCGCGTAGCGGCGCTCGTCTCCGGCAACGGTAACGACGTGGCGCATCCGGAAATGATTGATATCGTCAAAGAGGGCGATATCGTAGTGGGCGATGCGGTTGTGACATCGGGTTACGGCGGATTGTATCCCAAGGGACTTTTGATCGGTACGGTGAAAGAAATCGTGCCGGATCCTTCGGGTGTCGTAAAACGCGCCGTCTTGACCCCGGCCGTTGATTTCACCAAATTGGAAGAAGTACTGGTGATTTTGAACGCTTCTACCGCGGCCGCGCCGCTTGAGCAGATGCCGAATTTGGTTCCTGACGCGCCGCAGGAAGGAGTCAAGGGATGACGACGACCCGCTGGTGGGTAAGCGCGCTGCTTATTTTTTTCCTGCAGACGGCCGTGCTGCCGTTTTGGTGGCAGGCGGAAGTACGCCCCGATCTTTGGCTGGTAGCGGTTGCCCTGATTACGCTTTTTTACGGACCGCGGCACGGTATTTGGGTCGCTGCCTTGGCGGGAGTGATCGCCGATGTGCTGGCCGCCAATTTTTTCGGTCCGCATCTGGCGGGATACTTGCTGCTCGTTTTACCGCTGTGGCTCGCCTGGTCGCGCTTTCAGATCCGTTGGGAAATGTCGTTTCTCGCGGTGCTTGTGGCAAGTCTTTTCGCGGCGCTTGTATACTATTGCATTTGGTGGCTGGGGGGCATACCGATTAATATGACGCGAAGCTTCCTCGGCGTAGCGTTGCCGCAGGCGCTTTTGAACGCGCTGTTGGCCCTGGCGCTGCATCCGCTTTTGCGGCCGCGCCGCCAAGGAGATTGACATGCTGGAAAGTTTATATAAGAAAGTTACCGATCGTCGGTACAATTCGTTTATTTACGTCATCGCGGGTCTTTTTATGTTGCTCGTGCTGCGCCTGTTCGTGTTGCAGCTGATCGACGGGGAGCATTACCGAGAGCTCGCGGATGGCAACCGCATTCGGCAAATGACCATTCAGGCGACGCGCGGCGTCTTGCTCGATCGCAACGGCGAAATTATCGTCGGCTCGCGACCGGTCTATATCGTTTCGTATACGCCGCAGCAAAAACCGATGGATGCGGCGCTGGAAGCGCGCTTGGCAAATGTGTTGCAAATGACGCCGGCGGACATTCAAAAGAAAATCAAAGACCACGGCACGTCGTTCGGACCGGTTCCGATTAAAGTGGATATCGGTCCCGATATCGTGGCGAAAATTGAAGAGTACCGCGCCGAGTATCCCGGCGTGACGATCGAGGTACAACCGTTGCGTTACTATCCGTACGGATCGTTGGCGGCGAATGTCATCGGTTACGTCGGTGAAGCCGGTCAGGAAGATCGCAAACCCGACGGCAGCGAATTTGCGCCCGGAACGATTGTCGGTCGCGCCGGCTTGGAATTATATTACAACGATCTGCTGCAGGGGGAAACCGGCGGTCGGCAGGTGGAAGTCGACGCCACGGGGCGGCCGGTCAAAAATATTGAGGAAGCGCCGATTACGCCCGGTCATAATTTACGTCTGACCTTAGATTTACCGTTGCAGAGGGCGACGGAAGCGGCGATTTCAGAGCATCTGTCCGAGCTTGCGAAGTCGCATATTTGGCCGACAGGGGTAGCGGCCGTCGCGCTCGATCCGAATACGGGCGCGGTATTGGCGATGGCCAACTGGCCGTCGTTTAATCCGAATTCGTTTGCGGTCGGCATCTCGGCGAAAGAATGGCAAGATCTCAATGAAAACAGTTTGCGTCCGTTTGATGATCGCGTGGTCTCGGGTACCTATCCGCCGGGCTCCATCTTTAAGGTAATCACCGGCACCGCGGCGCTCAACGCGAAAGTCGTCACGCCGGAAGAACGGATTTACGATAACGGTCGGCACTGGCTGATTGATAAACGCAATGCGGCAGGCGAAGCGTTCGGCTGGATTAATTTCCAGGAGGCCATGGCCAAATCGGATAACGTTTACTTCTACGAATTGGGCAACCGTCTGGGCATCGACCGGATTTCCGAGATGGCGCGCGCGTTCGGTTTGGGCGAAGCGACCGGCATTGATTTATACGGAGAAGCGTCCGGGCTCGTAGCGACCGAACAGTATAAAAAAGAAGTATTTCATGACGACTGGTATTTGGGCGAAACGTTTGACGCCGCGATCGGGCAAAGTTTTAACTTGGCGACGCCGCTGCAAATGGCCTCCGTCGTCAGTCAGATTGCCAACGGCGGCACGCGGTACAAACCGTACCTCGTGAGTCGCATCAATCATTTGGACGGCTCGCCGTACCAAATCCATCAGCCGCAAGTGGCGGGACGGCTTGTCGTTCCGAAATCGGTACTCGATACCGTGAAACGTTCCATGTGGGCGGTTACGCAGGAAGGCGGCACCGCGGGCGCTTTGTTTCACGGTTATCCGATTGAAGTCGGCGGCAAGACCGCGACGGCGGAAACGGGCGACGGTCCGGATCACGCGTGGTTTGCGGCATTTGCGCCGTACGACCATCCGCAAATTGTGATCGTGGTGCTGGTGGAACACGCCGGCTACGGGATTGAGTCGGCGGCGCCGATCGTTAAACAAATGTTGGATGCGTATTTTCACATTCCGACAGCGAAACCATAGAAAGGAAACGGATAAATGGGGCAAATCATCACACTGGCATCCGGCAAGGGCGGCGTCGGTAAAACCGTAGTCACTGCGACATTCGGCGCGGCGCTGGCGGAACGCGGCCAACGCGTGTTGCTGCTGGACGGCGACATGGGTCTGCGCGACCTCGACCTGGTGTTGGGCGTCGAAGACCGCGTGCTGTTTGATATCTTTGATGTCGCAACGGGACGTTGCTTTGAAGAAGATGCGATTTTACATATCGCGCCGAATCTCGATTTCATGCCGGCCAGCCAACGCTATCGCTGGGAAGAGCTCGAAGGCGATGCGGTACTGACCGTGTTGGAAGATTTGCGCGACCGCTATGATTACCTCTTGGTCGACAGTCCGGCGGGCATCGGTAAAGGGCTCATGTACACGCTTGCGATGGCGGATCGGATTTTTCTCGTCGTGGAACCGACCTGGGTGTCGTTGCGAGATACCGACCGCGTCATGCACTATATGCATGAAGATCGGATGTTTCATTACGCGGTGATTTTCAATAATTTTCATAATGCGCAGACGCCGGGGTATTTGACGGCGGAAGAAATGGCCGATCAGATGCAGCCGGAACATCTCGGCGGCATCTTGCCGCATGCGCCGGAAGTCGTGGCGCAGTCCCAGGCGGGGAACGTCATGAACGTGGCGCAGTTGGGCGCGTTCGGCAAAGCGATGACGCAAATGGTGGATGACTTTTTAGCGGGACGGGAACGCAGCGTCGAAGAGTGGTCACGGTTTATCGATCGACACTACCGCGCGGGGGAAGGCAACCGCTCGCGCATCGCCCGTCGTCAATCGCAAAGCGCGGCATGGCGCCGGCGCCGAGGCTAGTATGGGTATCGAACGTTGGTGGCGCTCGACGGATCGGGCGCTGGTGTTGGTCACGCTGGCGTTGACGCTGCTCGGACTGCTCTTCATCGGATCGGCGTCTCATATTAATCAGGCGGGGCTTCATGTTTCGGATTACTTGGCGAAGCAGGCGGCGTTTTTGGTGGCCGATATCGCCATTTTCGTGTACTTGTTACGCTTTGACTACAGGAAACTCTACCGCTACGCACCGGCTTTATATGGGGCCAATTTAGTCGTTTTGATAGCGGTTATGGTGGTGGGTACGAGCGCGCTCGGCGCGCAACGTTGGATCACGATCGGGCCGATCAGTATTCAGCCGTCGGAATTTGCCAAAATCATTTATATCGTCTGTTTAGCGCGATTTTTGTGTCGGCCGTCGCTGGATTTGAAAAAATGGAGCGGACTTTTTTATACGGCGCTCTTTTTGCTGCCGCCGTTTGCGCTGGTCTTGCTGCAGCCGGACTTGGGCACGAGTTTGGTGTTCGGAGCGATTACGCTCGGCGGTTTGTATATCGCGGGCGTGCGCATGGACTACATTCGCAAAGTTTGCCTGGCGGGGCTTGCGGTCTTGCCGCTGGCGTGGTTTTTCCTGCTCAAAGAGTACCAGAAGAATCGTATTCTCGTGCTGTTTGATCCGGAACGCGATCCGTTCAATACCGGGTACCACGTGATCCAGTCGAAAATCGCGATCGGTTCGGGCGGTCTGATCGGTAAAGGTTTGTTTGCCGGCACGCAGAGCCAGCTGAATTTCCTGCCGGAAAACCACACGGACTTTATTTTCGCGGTGGTCGGTGAGGAAACAGGTCTGGTCGGCGCGTTATTGCTGTTGCTGTTGTACTTCGTGCTGCTGTACCGCGGCATTTGGATTGCCAGCACGGCCGCCGATCGGTTCGGGCGCTATATCGCGACCGGGATCGTGGCGATGTGGTTGTTTCAGATTTTCATTAATGTCGGGATGACGATCGGCATTATGCCGGTCACCGGTATCCCGCTTCCGTTCTTAAGTTACGGAGTCAGTTCGTTGACGCTTAATTTGTGCAGCGTCGCGTTGTTATTAAATATTTACCTGCGGCGCAAAACCGTTTTGTTTGATGCGTCCGCTTAGATAGGAGTCAGGATGTCTACAGTCAGCGTCTCGCCGTTTTTGCTCAATACCGTGCAAAAACCCGCGCGTTACATCGGCGGCGAATACAACAGCATCGTCAAAGATCACCGTCAGATGGCGGTGTCGGTGGCGCTCGCGTTTCCCGATGTGTATGAGGTGGCGATGAGCCATCTCGGTTTGAAAATTTTATATGAAGTGATTAATCGGCAGGAAGATGCGGTCGCCGAGCGCGTTTACGCGCCGTGGCCGGATATGGAAGCGGCCATGCGTCAAAACGGGTTGCCGCTCTATACGTTGGAAACTAAAACGCCGGTGAAAGAATACGATATTTTCGGTTTTACCTTACAGTACGAAATGTCCTGCACGAATGTGTTGAATATGCTCGATTTGGCGGGATTGCCGATCTGGAGCGAAGAACGTACGGACGATATGCCGCTCGTGGTCGCGGGCGGGCCGTGTGTCTATAATCCGGAGCCGCTCGCGCCGTTTATCGATGTCTTTTTTGTCGGTGAATCGGAAGAGTCGGTTGTCGAACTGGTCGATGCCGTCAAAGCATGGAAAGCGGCGGGGCGTCCCGACGGACGGCGCGGCCTTTTGGAACGCATGGCGCAAATTCCGGGCAACTATGTGCCCGCGTTTTATGATGCGCATTACGATCGCGCGGGGAATTTCGCGCGGCTCGTGCCGAATACGGCGGCGGCGCCGGCGAAGGTGCGAAAACGCGTGGTGGAAAATGTGGACGAGCTGCCCGTTCCCTTGCACCCGATTTTACCGCATATCGAGTCCGTGCACGATCGCGCGGTGCTCGAACTGTTTCGCGGCTGCACGCGGGGCTGCCGGTTTTGTCAGGCGGGCATGATTTATCGTCCGGTGCGGGAAAAAACGCAGGAGCAGTTGCTTGCGATCGCGCGCGAACTGATTAAAAACAGCGGCTATGATGAAATTTCGCTGATGTCGCTTTCATCGGCTGACTATTCGCAGCTCGCCTCGCTGGTCGACGCGTTGTTCGCGGAGTTCGCCGATCGCGGCGTGAGCATCAGCTTGCCGTCACTGCGCATCGACAGTTTTTCCGTCGATATCGCGAAAAAAGTGCAGCAGGTGCGTAAAAGCGGTCTGACGCTCGCTCCGGAGGCGGGCACGCAGCGCCTGCGCGATGTGATCAATAAAGGCGTGACGGAAGAAGATTTAATGCAAGCCTGCACCAACGCGTTTGCGTCCGGCTGGAATCGCGTGAAGCTATACTTTATGCTGGGCTTGCCGACGGAAACCGATGAAGATTTAGCGGGCATCGCGGAACTCGGTTACCGCGTGAGCGATCTGTACCGATCGATCACGGGCCGCATGAACGCGCATGTCACGATCAGCGTATCGAGTTTTGTGCCGAAACCGTTCACGCCGTTCCAATGGTTCGGCCAAATTCCGAAAACGGAAATCGAACGGCGGCAACAGTATTTAAAAAGTCAAATCAAAAGCCGCAATATTCACTACCGCTACCACGATGCGCCGACCAGCTTGCTGGAAGCGGTCTTGGCGCGCGGTGATCGGCGCGTTGCGCAAGTCATTTACGCCGCGTGGAAGCAAGGCGCGAAATTTGACGGCTGGACGGATTGGTTCAAGCCGGAATACTGGGACAAGGCGTTTCAAGAGACCGGTATCGATCCGCGCTACTATGCGGAGCGGCAACGTGATTTCAATGAACCTTTGCCCTGGGATCATATCGATTGCGGCGTGACGAAAGATTTTCTGCACCGCGAATGGCGACAGGGCGTGAACGCCGCGCTGACACACGATTGCCGTCGCCTCTCCTGCGCGGGTTGCGGCGTCTGCCCGCAGCTCGGCGTCAGCGTACTCGACGGAATGGAGGGAAATCGTGCCAAGACTACGTTTATCTATCGCGAAAGATGAGCCTTTGCGTTTTTTAGGGCATCTTGATTTTATGCGCTCGATGGAACGCGCGTTGCGCCGCTCCGATTTGCCGATCGCGTACTCGGAAGGCTTCCATGCGCATATGAAAGTCAGCTACGATTCCGCGCTCGCGGTCGGCGTGACGGCCGATCCGCTGTACATGGATGTTGAATTGAGCGAAGACGTGCCGTATGAAGACGCGGCGCACGCGCTGGCGGCCGCATTGGCGCCGGGCGTGCGGTTGACGGCGGGTGCGTATATCGAACAGCGCGCGCCGAAACTGATGGCATTGATCAATTATGAGCAATACAGAGTGACCGGTCCGCTTACGGCGGCGTTTAGCGATGCGCAATTTCAGGACGTTTTGACGCGCTTTAACACGGCGACGACGATTCCCTATACGAAAGTCACGCCGAAGAAAACGCGGCAACTTGATGTGCGCAACATTGTGCCCGAACCGTTGCGCGGCCGGATCGAAGACGATTTTGCAACCGTTACGGTCGGCCTTTGGCGCACGCTTGCCGGCAGTATCAAACCGACGGAACTTTTTGAGATCTTGGCGAACGACTTCGGGTTGCCCGTTGCCGTGGGACAGTGCCTGGTGTCGCGTGTGAAGGTGGCGCGCCGTACAGAAGACGGCACGTATATTTTGCCGCTCGATGCGGCGGCGCAGGAAAAATTATGAGCCGCTTACTGGTGAATACGACTCCGCGGGAGACGATTATCGCGGTGACGCAGGGAAATGATCTGACGGATCTGGTGATTCAACCGACCGACGGGGAAGCACTGCTGCATCGTATTTATAAAGGAGTCGTCAAAAATGTGGTCGCGGCGCTCGATGCGGCGTTTGTCGACATCGGTACCGGCGAAAACGGTTACTTGCCGCTTCTCGGCGGCAAATCGCGCGATCTCGAAGGACATAAAATCAGCGTCGGCGCGCGCGTGCTCGTGCAAGTGACGAAAGAAGCGCGCGGCACGAAAGGTCCGATGCTTACGACCAAACCCTCGCTGGCGGGACGGTATGCGGTGCTTTTAACCAAAGGCCGTTACGTCGGCGTTTCGAAACAAATACAGGAGGCGGCGGAACGGGAACGCTTGCGCGGACTCGTCGGCGCCCAATTAGGCTCGGGAGACGAGGCGTGCGGTTTTATTCTGCGGACAGCAGCACAAGGTGTGGATGCGGCGGAATTAACGCATGACCTCGCGTTCCTGCGGCGCACCTGGGAAAGTATCCGGCGGCGGGCGAAGATCGCATCCGCGCCGGCGTGTCTTTACCGGGAGGCGGATATTGTGTTGCGCGCCGCGCGCGATTACGTGACGCCGTCGACCGAACAGATTATCACGAACGATCGCGCCGCGTATGAACGGCTTGTCGATTTGGTTTCCGAACAGCCGCAAGTGGAAGTGTCCTATGTCGCGGCGAATGATTTGCTCGTGCAGCACGGCATTCAGGACGCGATCGCTCCGTTGCTCGAACGCCGCGTGGAGGTGGCGGGCGGCGCTTACATCGTGATTGATCCGACCGAAGCGCTGACCGCGATCGATGTCAATTCCGGAACATTTCGGAGCGGACACGGTCGGGACGATTTGGCGTTGCGCGTCAATCTCGCCGCGGCGCAGGAAGTGGCGCGACAGATTCGCTTGCGCAATATCGGCGGCATGATCATCGTTGATTTTATTGATATGCAGCGCAAAGAAGATCGCGAACTCGTGCTCACAGCATTGCGGGCGGCGGTCAAAGAAGATCGCGTACGCACGACGGTCGTGGAAATGACGGTGCTCGGACTGGTCGAGATGACGCGTCACAAGACCGGACCCACGCTGCAGGAAAGTCGCTATATGCGTTGTCCGGAATGCGCGGGTACGGGGTACGTGATGACGGCCGCCGCGATCGTGGAACAAATCACCGAAGAGCTGCGGCAAAAAGCAGAGCGGGGATTGGCTGATCGCGTACTGGTGCAGGTGCATCCGGCGGTCGCGGATTATTTGCGGGAGGAAAATCTGGCGGCGCAATGGCAGACCCGCTTTCATAAAGAATTTATCATCGCGACGCACCAACGGCCGTCGCGGACGCAGTACCAACTTGCGGCGGCGCCGCAGGAGGACTAGCGAAAGGAGTCAACATGCGTTTACGAAGAAAACCCTGGATCGATGAAGCGATTCTCGACTACGCTGATTTTTTATCGATCGGCTGGCCGGAAAATTGCCGCGGGTGCTGGCAGGACATTTTCGCGCGCGGTGAACGCCCGCTGTGGGTCGAACTCGGCACCGGCAAAGGGCAATTTATTGCCGGCTTGGCGGCGCAGCACGAAGATGTGAACATCATCGGTATCGAGTTGCAGCGCGGCGTACTCTACTACGCCGGACAGAAGGTAGCGGCGGCGGAGCTCGCCAATGTGCGCCTGGTTGAAGGTGATATCAGCGAACTGTTAGACGTGTTCGCGCCGGGCGAAGTCGATCGTTTTTATCTTAATTTTTGTGATCCGTGGCCGAAAGCGCGGCATGCCAAACGTCGGCTTACCCACCGCGGCTTTCTCGAAAAATATGCGACGCTCTTGGCGCCGCAGGGTGAAATCCATTTCAAGACGGACAATCACGATTTATTTTACTTTTCCATCGAAGAGTTTCAAGCGCTCGGCTGGACGCTGCGCGATGTGACGGACGATTTGCATCAAAATGAACCGGCGGAAAATGTCCGCACGGAATACGAACAGAAATTTTCCGCTAAAGGGCAACCGATTTATCGTTTGGTAGCTGTAGTTCCGGAGAGGAAAGGCCATGACGAAGAGAACGCGTAAGCAGAGCCGACGGAGCTTTTGGGGCGCGCTCGGTCACCGACTTCATCTGCGCAAGTTCGGCTACGGCGATTGGTTTTTCGTCGTGGTGCTGTTTTTGCTGATCGTAGGCACGGTGAATGTTTTCAGTTCCACTTTTTATATGAATTTGCGCAGTTCCGCGGGGATCGCCTCCGATCTGTTTCGCCATGCGTTGTTTTTAGCGCTCGGCGCGATTTGCGGCGGTCTGGTTTACCGGTTTAATTACCAGAACCTGCGCAAGAGCATGACGCTGTGGATCGGGATCACGGTGCTGATGTTGCTCCTCGTGCAGGTGGCGGGACTGACCGTTAACGGAGCGCGCCGGTGGATCGCGCTGGGCGGATTTACGTTCCAACCGTCGGAAGTGGCGAAACTCGTCGGCATTATGTGCACCGCCTCCGGTCTTGCGCTGCGTGTTGAGCGCGGCGAGCCGGTGCGGCTTTGGCAGTCGCTGGGCGGCGCGTTGGGAGCCGCCGGAAAACAGCAGTGGAAACGCATGAAGATCTTTCTTGCGGAATGGCAGCCGCTGCTGTGGCCGTTGGTGTTCGGCGCGCTCATCTTTCTGCAGCCGGACTTCGGCACCGTGATTTTGGTCTTGGGCGTGCCGCTTCTGCTGTATTTTTTGGCGGGCTTGCCGCAGCTGGAAATTGTCGGTACGTTGATCGCGGCCGCGATCTTGTTCGTCGCGGGCGTTATCGCCGCACCGTATCGCATGCAACGTCTTATCGCCTGGTATGATCCGTTCAGCTACGCGCGTGATCTCGGATACCAGGTCGTGCAAAGTATTATTGCCGTCGGTTCCGGCGGATTTTTGGGACAAGGTTTCGGGCAGGGCTTGAGTAAATTCGCGTACCTGCCGGAGCAACACACGGACTTCGCGTATGCGGTCTTCGCGCAGGAAGCCGGATTTTGGCTGGCGGTCTTTGTTCCGCTTGCTTTTCTCGCGCTTTTATTTACCGGCTTTAAAATCGCCGGCCGCGCGCGCGACCACTACAGTTCGTACTTGGTCTACGGACTGGTGACGTTGCTGGTCGGGCAAGGGTTGTACAATACCGCGATGACGCTCGGCGTCTTACCCGTCACGGGTGTGCCGCTGCCCTTTATCAGTTACGGCGGTTCCGCGATGGTCGTGAATTTGATTTCCGTCGGCATGATTTTGGGCGTGGAACGCAAAACCCGCGAGCTGGAGGAGCGGGAAGCGCATTGGGCCAAAGTTCGCGCGCTTTCGGAAGGAATCGCGCCGAATCGGCGCTGGCAGCCGCCGCGTTGAAATGTATTTGGCAAGCTTTTTAAAACTTGCTATACTGATGCGTAGTATCTCTTATTCAGTCCTGTGAGTCGGAGCAGGTCCGGCGCAACATCCGAAGCTCTCTGTGCACAGAGAGCTTTTTTCATGAAACGGGGAGACCAATGAAAAAATATGTGGACGTAGACGAGAAATTACCGATTTGGGAAACGTTACCCCTGAGCATTCAGCATTTGTTCGCCATGTTCGGCGCGACGGTGCTCGTACCGTTTTTGCTGAAGGTTGATCCTTCGATCGCGCTTTTGATGAACGGGATCGGCACGCTTTTGTACATGGCGATCTGTAAGGGGCGCTTACCCGCGTACCTCGGTTCGAGTTTTGCGTTTATCTCGCCGGTCACCCTGATCGTTTCCATGGGGCTCGGTTACGGCGCCGCGCAGAGCGGCTTCATCGTTTTCGGTCTGTGTTTCGTCTTGCTGTCCTTTTTAGTGAAAAAGGTCGGTGTCGGCTGGATTGATACTTTGTTCCCGCCGGCGGCGATGGGCGCCATCGTTGCGATCATCGGTTTGGAATTAGCGCCGAGCGCGATGAATATGGCGGGACTGGTCGGCGACCCCATTCCGGGGGTGGATCCGCAACTGGCCGTGATCGTTTCGATTTTCACTTTGGTCGTGACCATTTTGGTATCTTTATTCGGTCGCGGTTTTTTGGGCGTCATTCCCGTGCTGATGGGCGTAGTCGCGGGATATATTCTCTCGCTCTTCCTCGGTATCGTGAATGTGGACGCGATCACGGCGGCGCCGTGGTTCGCCGTGCCGACGCTGTATATGCCGGAATGGAACTGGCAGGCCATTATCATTATTTTGCCCGCAGTCTTTGTCGTTTTCGCCGAACACATCGGACACCTTGTGGTGACGAGTCATGTCGTCGGCCGCGATTTGATGACGGATCCGGGACTGTCGCGCTCGCTTTTGGGCGATGGTCTCGCGAATATTCTCTCCGGTATCGTAGGGGCGACGCCGAATACGACGTACGGTGAAAATATCGGCGTCATGGCGATCACGCGCGTCTACAGCGTGTGGGTCATTCGCGGCGCGGCCATCATCGCCATTCTCTGCTCTTTCATCGGCAAAATTTCCGCGGTCATTCACGGCATACCGACCCCGGTCATGGGCGGCGTCTGCATCCTTCTCTTCGGTATCATCGCCACCACCGGTTTGCGCATGCTGATCGAACAGAAAGTGGATTATACGCAACCGGAAAATCTGATTTTAACCGCGGTCACGCTGATTACCGGCCTTTCCGGCGCGGTGTTGAACTTCGGTCCGTTCCACTTGAAGGGAATGGCGTTGGCGACGGTCGTCGCGATGGTGATTGCGATCGTTCTGCGCTTGTTCCGCGGCTTTCGTCCGCAAGAATAAATAAAAAACGCACTGCGGTGCGTTTTTTATTGTCCGGAAATACTTCCCGGACGTTGTTTGTACAGGGTTCATATTCGCGTATAAAGCACGTCAAAGCGATGTTTTCATGCCTTTGGTATAATTACAGAAAAGGAGGCATTATTGATGCGAAAATTACCCGTTTTGACATTGGGATTGACCTTTGCCGTTACCGCCGCGTTTGCGCAGGCGGGACCGAGCAATCATAGATTACTGCCGCCGTTACCGCCGTTGCCACAACAACATGCAGAGACCTACGCGCCGGTGGTCGTAGTCGCGCCGGAAGCGGTCGCGACGCCGTCTGCTGAAGCGACTGTAGTGCAGGCGGATAATCAGATCCGTTGGGTCATGGCGGTCGACTTCATGACAGTCGAAGTCCGCATGGCGAAACCTCTTCCCGCGGACATGACACAGCCGGACGCCGTCGCACTCGCGCAGCGGAATTTCCACATCAGCGATAATGTGAAAATTATTTCCGCGCCGTTGCCGGTGCCGGGCGAAGATAAGCTGTATCGCTTGCGCGTGGACGGATTTTCACCCGAGACGCTGTACCGCATCCGTTACCAGGATGCGGAGGAACAGACATTCCGTACCTATCGCAATGATCGCGAAATGAGCGAACATTATAAAAACCGTTACGGCGACTTTTTCTAAGAAATAAAGGAAAAGCGCAGTGAACGGCGAAATAAGTCACTAACAGAATGCTTTGAGGAGGCGGTATCGTGAAAGATTATGCAGGTTCTCAGATTCGTAATGTGGCGGTCCTGTCGCACGACGGGGCAGGTAAAACAGCCGTGGTCGAAAATTTGCTCGCAACGACCGGAGCGATCGAAGGTGTCGGCACAGGCGCCGATAATAAACATGTTCTCGATTTTGAGCCCGAAGAAATCAAACGCAATGTCACGATTCAATTGGGGATCGCGCCCTGCGAATGGAAAGGTTACAAGCTGAATTTCATCGATACTCCGGGCTACGGTGAATTTTCCGGTGAAGTGCGGGCGGCCTTGCGCGCGTGCGACGGCATCCTCATTATCGTTTCCGCCGAATCGGGCGTCGAAGTGGACACGCAGCGCGCGTGGGATTACGGTGACGAACTGGCGCTGCCGCGGATGATTTTTATCAATAAAATGGACGCCGAACAGGCGAATTACGACAAGACCCTTGCCGAAATGCGCGAACGTTTCGGTAAAAGCGTCATGCCGTTGCACTTGCCGTTGGGTGAAGGCAAAGATTTCCACGGCATCATTGATATCGTGAAAATGAAAGCGACCGTTTGGGAAAACGGTCAGGAAACGGAAATTGATATTCCGGAAGAATGGCAGGCGCGCGCGTCGGAAGTACGCGACATGGCGATTGAAGCGGCCGCGGAAGGCGACGACATTCTACTGGAAAAATATTTGGATGGCGGCGAACTGACGGTCGAAGAAATTCGCCTCGGTTTGCGCGAAGGCATGAAGAGCGGTCGCGTTGTGCCGGTCATGATCGGCTCGGCGCTGGCGAAAATCGGCTTGGATAAAATGCTGGATCGCATTATCCGCTACATGCCGGACGCTTCCGCGCGCACGATGGAAGGCACGAATCCCAAGACGGAAACGAGCGTCACGGTGCATGCGGACAATCCGTTCAGCGCGTTTGTCTTCAAGACCGTCATCGATCCGTTTGCCGGTAAATTATCCTACATTCGGATTATCTCTGGCACCTTGCGTGAAGGCGACAAGCTGATCAACCAGACGCAGGATCTGACGGAACGCTTTACGAAAATGTACACGACCGTCGGCAAACAGCAGATTCCGTTAGCGCAGGCGACGGCGGGCGACATCATCGCGATCCCCAAACTCGAAGCGAAAACGGGCGATACTTTCTCCGACGCGGGTTTCCCGGTTGTATATGAACCGGTGCGTTTCCCGAAATCGCTGTACATCGTAGCGGTCGAACCGGAAAGCAAAGGCGATGAAGAAAAACTCGCCGCCGGCTTGCTCCGGTTGGCGGAAGAAGACCCCACCTTTGTCACGCAAAAAGATCCGGAAACGCGGCAGACTTTGGTGTATTCAATGGGTGAAATTCATCTGCAGCATAATCTCGGCAAACTTGAACGCAAGTACGGCACCAAAGCGCGCGTCGTCGAGCCGAAAGTACCGTATCGGGAAACGATCCTGGGCAAGGCGGAAGGCGAAGGTAAACACAAGAAACAAAGCGGCGGTCATGGTCAATACGGTCACGTCTTCCTGCGCGTCGAACCGACGACGGAAGACTTTGAATTCGTTGATGACATTTTTGGCGGCGCCGTACCGCGTCAATATATTCCAGCGGTCGAAAAAGGCGCGCGGGAAACCTTGGCGAAAGGCATGATCGCGGGCTATCCGATGATCGGCGTGCGCGTCACGCTCTACGACGGCTCGTATCACTCGGTCGACTCGTCGGAAATGGCGTTCAAAGTAGCGGCCTCGCTGGCGCTGCGCAAGATTATTCCGCAGGCGCAACCGATATTGTTGCAGCCGGTGTACAACGTGAACGTATTCGTGCCCGATGAATACATGGGCGCGATCGTCGGCGATCTTTCCGCGAAAGGCGGCCGGATCCTCGGCATGGAACCGGGCGAGCGCGGCGGCGAATCCGTGGTGCGCGCGCAGGTCGCGTTGGGCAAAATGTTCTCCTACGTGACGGAACTGCGTTCGCAAACGCAGGGGCGCGGCACGTTCAACATGGAATTTTACCAGTACGAACAGGTGCCGTTCCAAGAAGCGCAGGAAATCATCGACGCGTACACGGCAGAAAAAGAAGAATAAGAAACAAAAAAAGACCGCTGCGGCGGTCTTTTTTATTGGTTCATTTATTTTATTTGCGGTAAAAAGCACAGGAGAATAAAATCTGTCATGAAAAGCGTGTGCTGTCTGTCCTTGTCGGCGGTCGGTTTACCCCGTATAGTTGAGTAAAGAAACGGTAAATTTTTACGAAAAGGGGTAGTATTTATGCATCGACGTATGACCGTGGCGGCGCTGATGGCGGCCGCCGCATTGATTTGTTTTGTGTACCTGCGCATTGAGGTGCCGATGGCCTTCGGCCTGACCGGTAAAGTCTATTTCGGCTATACCTTTATTTTGATCGGAGCGTTACTCACCGGTCGTTGGTACGGCGCGCTCGCCGGCGCCGTCGGACTGACGATGGCAGATCTGCTGGCGGGTTATATAACGAGCGCGTTGCCGACGTTTCTGTCGTTTGCGGTGCTCGGATACCTGGCCGGCGCGGGTGCGGATTGGTGGCGAGCGCGCTACGGGGAAACGAAATGGATGGCGCTGACGGTTTCGGCGGTGGCGTTCACGATTTTCGCGGTGGTTGAACCGTTGATTCGCTCGACATTCAAATATTTTGTGCTGGGCTATCCGTTCCCGATGGCGGTCGGTTCCGCCGGTAACGTATTCATTGCCAGCCTCCTGTGCGCGCCGGCGACATTTATTCTGTTGGCCGTTTTGTATCCCGCCGTGCGCCGCGCTTTGCCGGAATTGACACAGGCGCTGATTCGCGATCGCAGTAAAATGCAAAAAAGCGCCGCCGCGACGACACGTATCTGAAAAACATTTTTAACGTCCTCTTAAACGCTTTATGAAACGCGTGTGGTACGATGACATAAAGCGATGAGATCGCAAAAGGAGGATACTATGAAACGAATCGGTTGGTTAGTCATGGCCTTGCTGGTGGCGTTCGCCATGCCGGCGGTAGCGCAGGCGCAAGCTCTCGGCTACATAATGCAGCGCGCGCAGATCGTTGAAGTGAAAGACGGCGGCGTGCTGACGGTACAAGGTGAAAAGGAAAAAGCGCAAGTTCCGACGCAAGGTATTCGCGTCATGGATGCCGCGACGGGCGAATTCGTCGCGGCCGATAAAGTCGCGTGGAAAAAGGGGGACGATATCCAATTTTTCACGCGAGCTGCGGACAAAAAAGAGGCGGCTGAGAAGCCGGCCTTGCTGGTTGCGCATCCGGACAGCAAGTACGCGGTAGATTTGGATTATTTTGCGAAAAACGGCAGCGGCGCTCATGAACGTTTGGTACTCCTCAGCGTACCGGACAAAGTGACCGATCTTACGGGGCAGGCGGTTTCGACCAAGTATGTATTAGGAAATCCGCTGCTTGCGCTTTACACGACAGCGACGTTGAGCCTTCCTCCGCAGACGAATCCGGAAAAGGTTTGGATCTTCGGCAGAGTCACGATGGAGACGCCGGCCGACTCCGCGGACACGGCCAAAGCGGACGCAGACAAAATCGATCTCGGCACGGCGAAAACACTCGCTGACGGCACGCAAGTGTATGCCTTGCGCGACGCGTTGACGCAAGCGGGCGCCGACATCGGTTGGAATGATGCAACGCGCACTATCAGTGTGACGCGTGATGCTAAGGTCGTGGAAATCGTCTTGTATCCGGCGGCCGAACAGGCGCAAGTTATGGCGAACGGTGAAACCTCGACCGTCGATCACATTGTGGTGGAAGACGGTACGACCTATGCACCGGCGCAGGTTTTGGAAACCATTTGGCGGGCCTTGACGTCGGCAGACAAATAAAAAAACAGGCATGCAAAAAGCACCTCGCGCGAGGTGCTTTTTTATTATCTGAAAAGATAATTTTTTACTCTGACTTGGTAATGCGTTCCCCTTTATTTATTGTCCAACACGGCGCGCGGAATCGGATACGGATAGCCGTACACCAAATCCCAGCTGGCAAGAAAACCTTCGCGCAGCAATAAATTGTACGCGTCGGTATTGGCGAGATCGAGTCGGCCCCAAGGGGCATCTTCTTTGAGTTTGACGTAGACGCGATCCAGCGGCTCATTATTCATTTTGCGATACCAAATCCGATCGACACGCGCAATCGAGTTCGGATCGGTCACCGGTAAAACCGTCACCAGGTCGATGCGCCACATCACGCCTTCCGGCGTGAATTGCAAAAATTTCAGTGACGCGTTGTCCTGATAGACGACCACGTTATCATGGGCAACAACGAAAGGATATTCGGGATTTCCCTGCCAGGGCTCATTTGCCGCTTGCGCGCTTGCACCGACCCAAAGCAGCGCCGCCAGCACTACGCCCGTCCATTTTGAAAAATGACGCATAATATCTCCTTTTTGGCTATGAAAATTTGCTTTTTCTTTATTGTAACCTTACCCGTATGAAACGGCAAGTTCCGGTGCGAGCTGTCTGCCGGTGGTATAATACAAGTGAAGCCGCGTGATCTGTATTATTTGTCGCCCGGACGCGGCGCCGGTGGCGGCGGTTCACACAAAGGAGTGAAACGTATGGAGAAAATGGAAATGTTGCGTCAACTGACCGAGCAAATCGATATGGAAAAGGTACAGGACCTGTATCGCCGTTTTAAAGCCGGCGAAATCAATCAGGCGGATTACGAAGCGCAAGTTCGTTCCCTGGTTGAAACGGTCGGCGCGAAAGTAACCGGCGCGCCGCTCACGGAAGAACAGACGCAGGAAATGACGCAAATGGTTATCACATCGGGACAGCAACTTGGCGCCGCACTCGGTAACAACGAGACTTTGAACAAGTTAAAAGACTTTTTGCCCTAAAGGAAAGGGCTTATAATTTGCTCAGCAGTACCCCCCCTGAAAAACGCACGGTCGCGGCCGTGCGTTTTTGTGTGCTCATTTTTATAAATGAAAAAAGCGCGACATCGTCGCGCGTATCTTCATGGCGGAGAGGGTGGGATTTGAACCCACGAGACGGGGTTGCCGCCTACCTGATTTCGAGTCAGGCTCCTTCGGCCAGCTCGGACACCTCTCCCTATCGTTCGGCACATCTGCACCAAACGATAAAAATATTTTACCATAACGGTAAGAATCAAGTCAATTTTTGTTTCATGGCAGCGTAATACGGCCGCGCTTTCATTTGGCGTCAGCGCTTTTGGCGGCGCGGCGGGCGCGGAAGAAATCTTTCATTTTTTGCCGGCATTCATCTTCCAACACACCCGCGCGGATTTCGACTTGGTGGTTAAGCGCGTCATGATCCGCAATGCGAAAGATGCTTTCAACACCGCCCGCTTTGCTGTCGGCGGCGCCGTAGACAAGCCGCTTGATGCGGCTGTTGACGATCGCGCCCGCGCACATCGGACACGGCTCGATCGTGACGTAGAGCGTGCAGTCGGAAAGCCGCCAGCGTTGCAAGTTTTTGCAAGCTTCCCGCAGCGCGATCATTTCCGCGTGCGCGGTGGCGTCGGGAATGGATTCGCGCAAGTTGTAACCGCTGCCGACCACCTTGCCGTCACACACGACAACGGCGCCGATAGGAATTTCCCCGACGGCCGCGGCGCGATCCGCGAGCGCCAGCGCTTGGCGCATAAACTGTTCGTCGCTCAAAGCAGTCCTCCCAAAGGCAGTACATACAATTGAATGGCAAGCCACTGCAGGATGCTTCCCGCCAACACGCAGGCGTGCCAGATAACGTGCTGGTAAGGAAGCTTTTGCCAGAGATAAAAAATACTTCCCAATGTATAGACGACGCCGCCGGCGAGCAATAAATGAATCGCGGCGGGCGGCAGGGTCGCGGTCAGATCCGGCCACATGACGACGGCGAGCCAGCCCATCGCCAGGTATAAAAGCGTGGAGATCGTTTTGAAACGCCCCGCGTAAAAGACTTTGAAAACGATCCCGACGATGGCGATTCCCCAAATGACAATACTCCAGGTGAAACCGCCGCGGTTGGGCAGCGCGATCCACAAAAACGGCGTGTACGAGCCGGCGATCATCAGATAAATCGCGGCATGGTCAAAGCAACGCGCCACTTTGCGCGCCAAGGGCGCGGCGAATAAACTGTGATACACGGTGCTGGCGGTGTACAACGCGACCGCGCACAGACCGTATACCCAAAGAGCGGCATGCGCAAGCGGCGCGGCGTGGGACTGCCAAAGCGACCAAACGCCGAGTCCGAGCGCGATAATACTTATGATGATGCCGAGCGCATGAGTGACAATATTACCGATTTCCACGCGAAGTTCACGTGTCATGGAAACCTCCGCCAAAGAAAACTGTGCCTTCCGAATGTATATGCTGCCGCCAGCGAGGCTCTGTCGACACCATCGTTACTCGTCAAAAACGACTTGGTTATTCGTAAAGGCTTTAATTTTCACGAGCGAATGTAAATCGTAACCGGCCTCGCGCAGCAGTCGGCCGCCCGGCTGAAAGCTTTTTTCGATTACGATGCCGATGCCGGCGACCTTGGAGTCGGAGGACTCGACCAGGCGCGCCAGGCCGAAGCTTGCTTCCCCGCGCGCGAGAAAATCATCGACAATCAGCACCGATTCTCCGGCGGGTAAGAATTCTTTGGAGACGGTCACATGGTAATCGGTGTTTTTAGTGTACGAATGAATTTTCGTCACATAGAGCTCATCGCTGAACGCGCTTTGCTTTTGCTTTCTGGCGAAGACGACGGGACAATGCAATTCGTACGCGGTCGCGAGCGCCACCGCGATGCCGCTGGCTTCGATCGTCAAAATGCGCGTGACATTGCTTTGCGCGAACTGCGCCGCCATGCGCACGCCGATTTCCCGATAGATATCGGGATCGAGTTGCTGATTGATGAAGCTGTCGACCTTCAAAATGCGGTTATCAATGATGCGTCCTTCGGTTTGAATTTTTGTTTCTAACTGGTTCATGCTGACCTCTTTTCGCTACGTTGGTGACGCGTGCTGACTACACGTGACAGGATATTAATTTAAATTATCACAAAATAAAAAAAGTCCGTCAAGTTGTCGGCGCCTGACATGACAAAGAAGTCTGGAAACAAAAGGATGAAGTGCGTTTTAAACATTAGAAAAGGCTCAAAAATGGCGCGTCTTTGCGAGGTTTTTACCGAAGAGTGCTAAAATATAGACAAAGCCAAGTACGTTTCCCAATGGTGACGGTTCTGTGAGACCGTATTCCCGGTGAGGAGGGACTTTGATGAAACGAACGAAAAAAACATTAGTATCGATGTTGACGCTTCTTTGCGTCGCGGGCAGCGCGTTTGCCGCGGATTACTATGATGTCCGTGCGTTTTCCGTAGTCGATCAGACGGGCAGCCTGTCGGTCCGTGACCGCGTGCACTTGAACCGCGCGGCGCGTCCGTATGCGGGCGGCCGTATTTCCGAACGCGATATGAATCGTTTGGAAGACGAGCTCGAAAGGTATCTGGATTCCGCTTACGGTCGTGACGTGTATGACGTCGCTGCGGCGGATCGGACGCGCTCAGGTCGATTAGATCTGTATGTACGTTACGATGATAACCGGCGCGCGCATGCGAAAGATCAGAACGCGCCCGCGTACATGATTCTTGAATTTGAAGATGAAACGAATTCGCTGACGGAAACGCAGCGTTCCGACATTCGCGGTTTGCTCGGTCGCTACACGGCCGGCGACACGACCGCGAAACTTGCGGAACAGGCGCGTCAATCCGTCCAGCATTATTTGGATCGTGCTTATGGCAGCCGCCACTACCGAGTGGAAACGAAGTGGCTCGCAAGCAATGCGTATCGGGTCATCGTGCGGGGCGACAAAAACTACCAAGACACGCAACGGGAATATTATTTCTCCGCGGACTATAATTTGCGTGATTTCTCCGGCCAATTGACGCACCGCGATCAATGGCTCATCGCGGAACGTATTCAGGACGCGACCGACGGTCTGAGGACGGGCGCCAATGAAGACCGCTTCGCGCGCCGTTATGCCGCAGCGGCTAAACAGGCCGTCGCAGAATACCTGGACCAAACGTACGGCCGCGATCGTTTCGATGTCGATGTGGTGCGCGTGCAGACCGGGCATAAAAATCGCTTCGAATTCCGTATTGATGTGAAAGCCAAACAAGGCGATCGGCAGAAAGTCGATGTCATTTTTGAATTGCGCGATCGCACGTCGGATTTGACAAATCGCGATCGCAGTGAAATTCGTCGCATCTTGGACAGCTACGCGACAGGTCGGGATGCGGAGCGGCTGGCGCAGCACGCGGCGGCCGATGTGGAACGTTACTTGGAACGCGCGTACGGCTATCGAGCCTACGACGTCAGTTACGAACGCGTGAATGCGCATGTCTATCGCATCGAAATCGCAAGTGATCGTGCGGACGACCGTCGCCCGGAATGGTTGGAAGACGGTGTCGGTCGAATCATTTGGGATATCCTGGAAGGCGTCGACGGATGGCCGGGACGCGGTCGCGCGGACGACTGAACGGAATAAGACCGGTGCTAAGCGGCCGCTTGAAAACGATATGTTTACTTTTAACGGAAGGAATATTTGACGCTTTTTGACGCGAAACGTATAATGAAAGAAGTAGAAGTAGAAGTAGAAGTAGAAGTAGAAGTAGAAGTAGAAGTAGAAGTAGAAGGTCTGTCCGGCTCTTGGAAAATAGACTGCATTGGCGGTCAACCGAAAGGAATCTTTATTCCTGTGACAGACGTACAAAGGAGGAAGCAAGGTGAAAAAGACATTACTCGCAATGGCTGCATTGGCAGCAATCAGCGGCAGCGTATTGGCCGCGGACAACGCTCCGGCACAGGTTACGCCGGCGGCGCAAGGCGTACAACCGTATGCCGCAGGGCAAACCATGAACGGTTATACCGACGGTCAGGCGTATTACAATGAACACGGCGTACGCATGGGCCAGTACATGCAGGCGGACGCTCGTTACTTTGATCCGGACGCCAGACCGATGACGGACAAGATGGCGGAAAACAAAGATATGTATCCGAACATGCCGCCGCAGGTAGCGCCGGAAAAAAAGCAGGAGAACTCCGAAAAAAACAAGTAATTCCGGCGGCGAAAGGCGTACAGCCGCGCCAAGCCGGTGAAACGCCGAACGGTTACACCGACGGTCGCGCCTACTACAATGAGTACGGCGTGCGCATGGGCCAGTACATGCAAGCCGATGCCAACTATTTTAACGGCGCTTACGACGCGCAAATTGTACCGCCGCAACCCGATTCGCGCGGCGTGTTCGTGGACTGCACGAAACGTCTGAGCGCGCAGGATCAGAAAGAGTTGCGTGGCTATTTTGAAGGCTACCGGCCGCAAGAGGCTTGTGAAGCGGCGGAGAAATATTTGGCGCAGAAATACGGCGAGCATGTATTTGAAGTCGTATTCGTCACGTCGGATAACGGCAAGGCTCAGTATCGGGTGATGGTCGGGCGTAACTACTTGAAGCATCGTCTGAATACAAAGGCTGCGAAAGAACAGCAATAACAAATAAAAAACGGCTCCGCAAGGAGCTGTTTTTTTGTGCCGCATTTTGCGACTTGTTTATCTGTAAAAATAGATCAGGTCCTCGGCTAAAAGTAAAACATTTTTACGCCAATGCTTCCGGTCAAAATGATATTCCGGGAGTGTTCCGACTGGCGCGTCGGATATCGGAAAACTCGTCTGCGCAAATTTTCTTTAATTTAT
>NZ_CABSTC010000012.1:0-25444 GCF_902480485.1 uncultured Negativicoccus sp.
GAAAAGCGACGCCGATCACCGGCCAACGACTGCCCGAATTGTCCGACTCATCTTCATATATCGGATCACCTACTACCGATAATATCTGTTTTGGAAAAACGGGATTGGCAGTCGTCCCGCGATGCTCTTCCGTCATTTCCGGTTCCCCATTCTGATTCATGCTATTCTCCTTTGCTCGCTGCCGGGCGCATAGGCGGCTCTTCCGTGTCCGCTTCATCTAACAACTGTTGAAATGCATCCGCCGGGATTAATTCCGGCAACGCCCGCCACGGTTCATACCCTTGCAATTTTTCCAAACTGCGTGAACCGGTAGCGACCGCAATGGTATACGCGCCGATTTTTTTGCCGCATTGAATATCGTGCTCCGTATCACCGATGATAAATATTTTTTCCAGCTCCGCACCCCACTTGGACCGCGCCAACGCACCGGCGCGCCGCGCGACATCAATACGATTGAAATCATCGCCGGCGAAGCCGCTGTAATCGAAATCAAAGTAGCTCGCCAAACCGTAATGGGTGAGCTTGAGTTCCGCGCCGCGGCGACTATTGCCCGTCAAAAGCAACTGATCATAATCGGGCAGGCCGCTGAAGTACGCCAGCAGCTCCTTGACATACGGTAGCACTTTGCCTTTTGTTTCTTGCATATATCGCAGCAGCGTCTCTTCGTATTGACGGCTGAATTGATGCACATCGTCAAGCGTCGGTTCTTTTTGCAGCGCGTGCCGCAAAATTTCACGGCAAATAAAGTTGTCCGTGCGTCCCCCCGCATCGAATCGCGGCAATGTCGCATCCGGTCCCATCATTTCCGTCAACGTATGCTCAATCGCAAGAAAGCCGGCATGGCCGGTATACACAAGCGTCTGGTCAATATCCCAAAAAAGTACGTTCATGCCGTTCCTCCCTAGCGATTGGCGCTGTTACGGAAAAATAATATCTTATTTATTATAGCATAATCAAATACCATCAGCGCCTGTGACGCGGCGAAAAATGAAGGTGTACAATACGCTTCAAAAACGGTGGCAGCAAAAAGAGACATGCCTTGGCATGTCTCTTTTGTTTTCAGATATTGTCATAGACGGCGCGATGCGCGATACCCGCCACCACTTCGTTAAAGTGCAACACACCGATCGTGCCGTAAATCGCGACAACGAGATGATCGCCTTTGCGGGCGATGGCGATTTTGCCGCCGATATTTTGGCCGAGCGCTTTCATTTTAATCGCCTCGACCGCCGACTGGACTGCGCCGACGACTGCCCCTTCACCGACGTGGGTATCGGAAACAACCCCCGTGCGCTGGGCGGCTACCACCGCATGCTCAATTAGTTTGGGCAAAATGGTGAGAAACACGCCGCCAAAATCCACCGCCGCCGTTTTGAAACCGGCTTCGGCATATTCTTTACGTAATGTGGTTTCTTCCGCGCGTGAGGACGTGAGCGCCAACTTCATGGCCGCACGGCCGACGTCGCTGCTGGAGTATTCATGGGTACTCATATGCGCCTCAGTCTTGCCGTTCGCGAACCGCTTTCTGCAAGTCCGCGATGAAATCTTGCAGCGCCACATCGTTGGTCTCTTCGCCCGCGCGGTTGCGGATGGAAATCGACTGCGCTTCCACTTCTTTATCGCCCAGGATCAACATGTACGGTACTTTTTCCAACTGCGCGCCGCGGATTTTATAACCGAGTTTTTCGTTGCGTTCATCCGCCTGCGCCCGCAATCCCGCCTGATTGAGTTGACGAGCTACTTCGTTGGCGTATTCCAGATGACGTTCCGCGACCGGAATGACTTTCACCTGTACCGGCGCGAGCCAGACCGGGAATTTACCGGCGTAGTGTTCAATTAAAATGCCGATGAAGCGTTCGATACTTCCGAAACCGGCGCGGTGAATCATGACCGGACGATGTTTTTCGCCATCTTCGCCGATATACGTCATGTCAAAACGTTCCGGCATCTGCATATCCAACTGGATCGTGCCGCACTGCCAGGTACGTCCGAGCGAGTCTTGAATGTGGAAGTCCAGTTTCGGTCCGTAGAACGCGCCGTCGCCGGGGTTGATCTTGTACGATACGCCCGCGGATTCGATCGCGTCATGCAAAACGGTCGTCGCCAGTTCCCACAGATCATCATCGCCCATCGAATCTTCCGGACGCGTGGAGAGTTCCACATGGTATTCCAAACCGAAAGCGGAGTAAATCCGATCAAAAAGTTCGAGTACTTTCAGTACTTCTTCTTTCATCTGGCTCGGCAAAATGAACAAATGCGCATCGTCCTGCGTGAAGCAGCGAACGCGGAACAGACCGTGCAACGCGCCGCTCATTTCATGACGATGAACCAAGCCGAGCTCGGCGACCCGCAACGGGAAATCGCGGTAGCTCTTCGGCGAATCCTTGTAGTACAGGATACCGCCCGGGCAGTTCATCGGTTTGATCGCGTAATCTTCTTCATCAATCTGCGTGAAGTACATGTTGTCACGGTAATGATCCCAGTGACCGGAGCGCACCCACAGATCGCGATTCAAAATCACCGGAGTGGAAATTTCATCGTAGCCGTATTCGTGATGCAGCTCCCGCCAAAAGGCCAGCAGCTCGTTGCGCAAAACCATTCCTTTCGGATGGAAAAACGGGAAGCCCGGGCCTTCCGGCTGGAAGCTGAACAAATCAAGTTCTTTGCCCAATTTACGATGATCACGGCGTTCCGCTTCCGCCAACACGAACAGGTAGTGATCCAATTCTTCCTGGCTGCCGAAGGCGGTACCGTAGACACGCTGCAGCATTTTATTTTTTTCATCGCCGCGCCAGTAGGCGCCCGCGACGCTCATCAGTTTGAACGCTTTGACCTTGCCGGTCGAAACGACGTGCGGGCCCGCGCAAAGGTCGGTAAATTCGCCCTGCGTGTAGAAGGTAATGGTTTCGTCCGCCGGCAGATCGCGGATCAGTTCTTCTTTATAAATTTCTCCCTCGGCTTTGAAATGTTCCATCGCCGCGTCGCGTTTCATCACTTCGCGCACGAGTTTGTAGTTTTCCTTCACGATCTTTTTCATTTCTTTTTCGATCGCGGGGAAATCTTCCGGCGAGAACACATGCTCGGTGTCCATGTCGTAGTAAAAGCCGTTATCAATCGCCGGTCCGATCGCGAGTTTCGTATCCGGCCACAGACGCAAAATCGCCTGCGCCATAATATGCGCCGCCGTATGACGGATCGCGTGCAGGCCTTCGGGGCTCGCGCCGTCAAAAAATTCGACTTGAGCGCCGTCGACGACCGGACGCGATAAGTCCGTCAACTCGCCGTCGACTTTTGCGACGACCATTTTTTTCGCCATGCTGTTGCTGATCGCTTTCGCGACATCCAGCCAGCTGCTTTCGTTTGCTACCTCGCGTACGCTGCCGTCCGCCAAGTGGATTTTTGCCATAGTATCTGCTCCTTTTGCAATAAAAAAACTTTCGCCCCAAATGGGACGAAAGTTAATTCGCGGTTCCACCCAAGTTAATCCGTACGGATTCTCTCGATCGTGATAACGGGTCTGCCCGGCCGTTCATTTCCGAACGGCGACTCCAAGGCGGTAACAATCACTGTGGTAACGAGCGCTTGCAGCCGTGACGCTCTTCTCTTGAGTTACCTGGCAATGACGGTCATGTCCTTTTCGTGGTCATTGAAATCTTTTGATATTGTCAGTATTGTACGTCTATTTCTGTGATTTGTCAAGCGGCGGCAATGGCGGCGGTAATGTATCGGTGAACGAATCTTGCGGAAGTGTCGGACGTGCTTTGCCGCCGGAGTAGTTTTGAATGACGACAATCGGTGTTTTTTGGCTGGCGTTGCCGAACGGATTATCAATCAAAAGTTGCGCGATTTCCTGCGCGTCGATGCCTTTGCTCGTGCCCAGTACCGCGCTTCTTTTCAAATCATTCACATCCGCAATCACGGCGCCGTGGCAACCGAGGCGGTCAGCGATTTCATCGCAAACCTCATCCGTTTCATCCGGACCGTACACGATGCATTTGTCAAACGGAGGCATCGTTCCCGTGACATCGTCAACCAGGGACGCCTGCCGGCAGTGCGCATACCATACGCCGCGTTTGCCGAACAGTTTCGCGATAAAGCCGACGATGAACCAAAAAAGCATGCGCCATTCGCCTTCCGCGTTCATCGCGGCCTGCATACCGTAAATCGTCGACATCGAACCTTCCGCCGGCACAAAGCGATTCATCAGTCGCGCCTGCCAGGAAACTTTCAAATCTTCCGGACGTACATAGCGGCCCTGCGTGATCGCGACTACGCTTTCCGCCACGCACACCACATCATGCGGCCCGATCAAAAAATGTCCGTACTCATATACGGCATCGACAATGTCGTCCGCCGCCGTCAAAATACGCGTCGGGATCGGGATGAGTTTCATCTGTTCGTTCATCAGCGTACCCCTTTCTCCTGCAACAGCGCCTGGCGCAAATGCGTGCCGGAAACAAGGAAGCGGGTGCGTTCATAACGGGCATCGCTGCGTCCGTACACGTAGTAAAGTACATCGATCGGAAATTCTCCAAGATCACCGATGGCGGTAGCGATCGGACCCTCCAATGAACGTAAAGTAACGACAATGGTCAAGAGAGCGTCTTTTTTACGCGGCACAAGGTACGCTTCCCAATATCCATCATCGCGAGGTTCATCCGCTCGCGATAAGCAGGCGTCGACGCGTAATGACGGATACTGTTCTCGCGGCAAGTAGGCGCGCGGAAAGCAATCCATCACGGTCCCCTGTTGACGACCGATATTGCGCAATGCCGCTTCGATCGTAAACGTCACTTCCGTCGGCGTCACCTTCGTAACGACCAGCGGCGGCTGCGGAACGGCGCGACGATAGCCTTTGCGTTCACCGCGACGCGCGCCGGGGAAGAACACCTTCCACTTCGCATCGCCCTGCCGCGCCACATGCAGCGCCGCCAGCAGCTGCACGACGGCGATAATAACAAGAACGGCAATAATTACATTTAATAAATAATAGCCCCACATTTTTGCTTCACTCCTCGATCGTCACTTGACGGGCCGTGGCGTTCGGTCCGAATAAGCGGAAAACCCACATGGCCGCACAGCCTTCCTGCGTAAATGTATACTCCGTTCGACCGTCACCTTGCGACTGCTCGCCCAACGCGTGACGAGCCGCTTTCGCTGTCGCCTGCGCCGGGTCGATGAATCGACACGCCGGCGCCAGCTCCTGCCAATCTTTTAGGACCAGCGGATAATGCGTGCAGCCGAGAATCGCCGCGTCACATTCAGAAAGCAACGAACGGCATTCTTCCAGCAGCTGTTCGATCTCTTCACGGCGATAGTGTTCAATGGCCGAGGCCAAGCCGGGACAGGCGTGCGTCACCACATCCACCGCCGGATAACGTTCGGCTAACGATTGTTGGTACGTTCCCTTGGCGATCGTCGCCGGCGTCGCCAACACAGCCACGCGTTTTTCCGTAGGTAACAACGCCACGTCCGTCTGCATGCCGATCACCGGTATGGGCAGCTCGTGTCGCAGCAAATCCAGCGCCTGTACCGTAATCGTATTGCAAGCTACCACCAGCCCCGTAACTCCATGTGCCAACAGCCATTTACCCAGCTGCAGTGCGTACTTTTTAATTTCCTCCGGCGATCGTGTGCCGTAGGGATTGCGCGCGGTATCGCCCAGGTAGAAAAAATCCGCCTGCGGCATCGCCTGACGCAGCTCTTTCAATACGGAAAGTCCGCCTACACCGGAATCAATAACGCCGATCATTCGGAATCTCCCGGCTCCATCATCGCCCGCAAACGATCATAGTATTTCATCGGCAGGCGCAAAATTTTGCCGGTTTGTACCGACGTAAAGGTGCCTTTCGTCTTGCCCGTGACGATCAACGTGCCGTCTTTCGGACGCACGATTTCATACGCGAAGATAATTTGCGCCCGCGTCAGCTTGATGAGTTTCGCATGAACTTCAAGCTCATCATCATAATACGATGAATGGTGGTAATCGACTTCCACATGTAAAATCGGAAAAACGATTTCATCACGCATCATGTCGCCGAGCGGAATTCCCGCCTGACGAAAAAATTCCACACGCGCGGCTTCAAACCACAAAATATAATTGGCATGGTGTGTGACCTGCATGCCGTCCGTGTGATAAAAACGTACCCGTACGGGGTAGGAAAACATAATCATCATCCTTTATTTCATATTCACATTCATAATACTATTTATTGTAGTCTCGCGCCCGCGTAATGTCAAAGCGGCTTGCCGTTTTGACGGCGCTTGCGTATACTAAAAACAAAAACGAGGAACTTGCCATGATCATTATTTGCCCGTATTGCAAAAAAGAGCTAACCCTGTTTCAAAGCCAGGTAGAACGTCGACGCGGACGCATTCGCTGCGTCGGTTGCAGCGCCGTGATCCCCTATGATCTCGATCGCGGTCAAAAACGCCGACGCACGTTACCCGGTCTGCCACCGCTCGCGCCGCGCGAACCTGAAAAAACGCAGTAACTTTATCCGACCGTCGGCCGGCATGTACCGACAAAACAAAAAGCGCTTACCCAAGGGTAAGCGCTTTTTCTCAACCCGGAAAAAATTTTTTGGCCTTCATCACATGTTCCGGTTGGATATATTTATCGGCAATTTTCATTGCCCCGGCGACAACCGCCGCATCATCCAACCAGCCGATGCCCGCAATAAAATCCGGTAAGAGGTCGCCCGGCGTAATCATATACCCCAGCGCCCCTAAGATGGCAAGGCGTACAAAATTCGGCGTCCGCGAGTCACGCAAACAATAAAACAAGACAACCGCCTGACGTAAGAATCCCGCTCGCCGGCCTAACGTTCCGAAATAGCCCAAAAACTTTTTGGCTGAATACGCACGGAATAAGAGTTTGAACAATCTTCCCATAAAGATGTTCCCTCCTTACTTCGTGGCTTCGTGAATTTCCTGTTTAACCTTTTCCGCCGCGTCTTCAACGCTTTGTTTGGCGTCGGCATAAGCGCCTTTTGCTTTCGCGCCGTATTCGTCCGCTTTCGCTTTGGCTTTATCGGCCAATTCGCCGCCGTCCGGCTCCGCTTTTTCCGCTTCGTATCTGGCTTTGGCCGCCAGTTCTTCCACTTTTGCTTCGGCTTTCATTTTCATGTTATCCAAGTCGCTCATCAGAGTTCCTCCCCCCGGGCCGTGCCCGTTTCAAAATAGATTCCGATTATTTCTTTGCTTTGCCTTCTGCACGCGATCTGCCGCGGCAATTATTTTTGATCTTTCTGTTCTTTTTTGATTTCTTCCGTACGAGCCTCGACTTTGTCCTTGAATGTCTCCGCCTTATCGGCTGCTTCTTCTTTCGCTTCTGCGGCCTTCTCTTTCGCTTCCTCCGCTTTTTCCTGCACGCGGTCCTTTAATTCTTCCGCTTTATCGGCCGCATCTTCTTTCGCTTCCGCGGCTTTCTCTTTGGCTTCGGCCGCTTTTTCCTGCACGCGGTCTTTTAATTCCGCCACTTTATCTTCGGCTTTAGCCTGCCAATCCACGGATTTTTCTTTCACTTCATCCGCTTTTTGTTGGGCTTGATCTTTCAGTAATTCCGCACGCAATTTGGCATCGGCACTAGCTTCATTAACGCGTTCTTTAAGTTCGACCGCTAATTCTCCCGCCGTGTCTTTAGTCACTTCAAAGATGCCTTTTGCCAACGCTTTTTTATCGTCAATCTGCGCCTGCGATACACCGAAAGTCAACAGTAATTCCGTCAACGCTTTGTCGGCCGTGCCCAAGAATTTGTGTACTTTGGCCTGACCGGCATAGTCTTCCATAAAGTCTTGCGTTTCGTCGCCCAACGGCTCGTCTTTTTTGACATCGTTGGCGATTTCTTCCACTTTTTCCCGACCTTCCTGTTTCAGGTCTTCAAATTTTTCCACATACGGTTTGATATCGAGCGGCAAGCCGTCTTTAATCCACGACTGCGCCACACGACCAACACCGTAGGTGACGGAAACGGCGACCGGCAAACCGACTCCCGGAATCGGAATCATCATCGCGGCGATAGAGCCGACGACACGCGCGCCGAACGCGCCGAGAAAACTCATAATGGTACGATCCGAAAGATTGACATCGTACACTTTCGCCAGTCGGCTGATCATATATACTTCATTGGCCATCAAAGCGATTCCGCCCAAAAACGGCGTCATCGAAATGACACCCGCGCGCGCGGCGCCCCAGCGGATTAAATTTTCCGCTTCCAGGTCGCGTTCATCATGAACGACCGGCGCTTCCGGCGCCACCGGTTTCGTTTCCACTTGCGGTGCCGGGACATGCGCCCCTAATTTTTCCACGTCTTCCTGCGCTTGCGCCGTCGGACGAATGTCTTCATGCTCCGGATTCTTAATTTTTCGTTTGTCTTTTGACATATGATTCACCCCTTCGCAAAAATAATTCTTCTGTCTTTATTGTACCACAATTGCCGCTAAGTGACCCCAAAGGCCACTAAAAAAACACAGTTTAATACGATACTAATGAATGTATACCGCGTTTTTTCAAAGACCGTTTTTATGCCTGTTACTCATCAGCAAGCAACGCTCGTTCGCTGCCTTACCATGCAGTGAGACCACCGTCCACCGGAATGCCCGCGCCGGTGATGAAGGATGCGCTCGGCGACAGTAAAAAAGCAATCACTTCCGCGACTTCGTCTGCCGTCGCGATCCGTTGCAAAGGATACTGCGCCGCCATCTCCGCGCGATCCGTCGGCGTTTGCCATTGCGCTTGGGTTAACGGCGTCTCGGTATCACCAGGTAAAACCGCATTCACCCGTACCCCGTAAACCGCCATTTCGAGACTCCAAGAACGCGTAAAAGCAAGCACTGCTCCCTTAGTGGCCGCATAAAGCGAAGCGGCGATATTCCCGTTGACCGCAGCGTCGGAGGCTACCGTAACGACCGCGCCGCGCGTCTCACGTAAGTAGGGAGTCGCCGCGCGGCAGCAACGAATCGTGCCGTAAACGTTCGTGGCGAAAAGTTCCGCCAGTGTGGCTTCCGTTTCCTCACTTAAAAGTGCTTCATGATAAATACCGGCGCTGGTGACCAATCCGCCGATCGGACCGTACTGCGCCGCTTGCGCAAAAATGGTTTCCGCCGCGCTCGGCTCGGCCACATCTCCCTGCAAAAATCGGGCGGCCGGAACTTGCGCCAAGGCGGCCGCGCCGCGTTCGGGATCACGTCCTACTAAAAGAGGAAGAAAGCCTGATGCATCCAAAATTTTCGCCGTAGCAAGCCCGATGCCCGACGTCCCGCCGGTGATTACAATACTTTGCTTCATGCGCCCCAGTACCCCCATGCAAGCTTGATGATCAACGCACCGACAATCAGCAGAAACAGCAATCGCACAAAGCCGCTGCCGCGCACCATTGCCGTGCGCGCGCCGGCATATCCGCCGGCCACCATGCCCAACGCCATCGCCAAACCGTAACCGAAATGCACCTGTCCCCACAACAGGAAGAATACTAAACTGCCGCAATTGCTGGCCGCATTCAGGCAACGACTGTTGCCCGCCGCCTGGACAAAATCAAAACCCATGGCGACAAACGCCATCATCATAAACGATCCGGTACCCGGACCGATAAAGCCGTCATAAAAAGCGCAGCCCGCCGCTGTCAGCATCGCCGCCAGCCAAACATTACGACTCCGACCGCGATACGTAGATTGGCCGCCCCAGTCCTTTTTAAAAAGAACGACCAGCGCGACGATCACCAAGGCGCCGATAATCACCGGTTCAAAGGCGAACGAGGCGATTTGCATAATGACATACGAACCGAGCATCGAGCTTAGAAAAGCCAGCGGTAATAAATATACCACCAGCTTTTTTTCGACCATGCCCCGCCGCCAAAACGTGGTGCTTGAGGTCAAAACTCCCGCGATCGCGGCCAGTTTGTTCGTTCCGAGCGCCACCGTCGGCGGAAGACCCGTCAGCAACATGACCGGCAGCGAGATCAACCCGCCGCCGCCGACCACGCTGTCAATGAAGGCGGAAATAAAGCCCGCCGCGATTAATGCCAATAAAAGCAAAATATCCGTGGAAAACGATTCCATCCGTTACCCTACCAATTGCGAAACATAAACCAATTCAATGCCTTGCGCTTCCAGCTCCGGGACCATTTGACGCACCGCTTCCGCCGTATTCGGGCGGCAGTGTCCGATCACCAACGCCGATCCGTCGCGTTGCGCCATGGCGGCCGCTTGCCGCAAACGTTCACAAATGGCCGCGACGCTACTGTCATTATCGATAAATAATTCGTTTCTGCGCGTCGCGATCCCCATTTCACCCGCCAACGAACTGCCGATCGAATCGGCTGAGGTGGCGCTGTCGACATAAAAGAGGCCGCGATCTCTGAGAATTTGCAATACGGGCAACATAGCACCGCGGTCGGCGGTAAATTTTGAACCTTGGTGGTTGTTGACACCGACCGCTCCCGGTACTTGTGCCAGCGCCGCTTTGGTACGACCGGCAATATCCGTTACCGACATCGTGGTCAACAGAGTGCCCGCTTCCATACCGCTGCCGGAAACAGGCTCCATCGGCAGATGCAACATGATTTCAAAGCCCTGCTCTGCCGCTTGCGCTGCCGCCGCACTCGTATTCGCCATGTTCGGCATGATAGCCAGCGAAAACGGCCGGCCGATGGATGCGTATACCGCCTGCGCGTCCAGATTGGTACCCGCATCGTCAATCAGGATCGCCAGTTTCGCCGTCTTGCCGGCGACCGGTGTCGCCTTTGGTGTTTCCGGCGGCGCGGTGGCCTGCGGTGCTTCCGTACCGGCGGCCTGCGTTGCTTTGACCGGATACACATATAGATGCGCGATAATCATCGCAATTTCATCCTGTTTCGGACTATCTTTCAGCGTCACTTCATACCGTTCGACGGCATCTTCGTGCCAGGTATCTTCATGCGCTTCGCTGAGCGTTACTTTTCCCGCCGTATCGGGCAAGGCATCGATGAGTTTCGGTAAATCCAGCGGTCGGCTCGGTGTGACGACCAAGTTGCGCGCCGACCAGTGAATACGGCCGCCGGTTTCTTCCCATTTCACTTCTTTTTTGACCGGCGTTTCCCCTTCCACTTTCGCGCCTTCGGCTTCCAATTTCGCCACCAGACGTGTCGCCAAATTGTCGATGGCCGGACGATAATCGGCAGTGCTTTGCGTGACTTGCGGTTTCTGCGGCAACGGTTTGGCCTTTTCCTCCGCTGCCCGATTCGAGTCATGCATGCCGAAATACCACCACGCCCCGCAAGCGACGGCGATAAACAGCAATACCACCCACAGGGAAAAACCGAGGCGGCGTTGCGTAAGCGATCCCTTCGGATGACTTCGGCCCGCGGGACGCCGTCCTTTTCTTTGTTGTGCCATAGTCAGCTCCATTTCCTTGCACTAACCCTCTTTTATCTCTTCTTAGCCCTATTGTAACTGCGAAAACAAAACGCTGCAATAAAAAAAGCCCTTGCGATCGCAAAGGCTTTCCGCAAAGCGGATTTTTCCGGTTATGCTTTTAAATGTTTGCTGCCGCGTTCCGTCAACGGTGTTCCTTCTTGGCAAAGCGGGCAATCTTCCGGCGCGTACGTCTGCACGTCCAGTTTTAAAAGCGCCTGAACTTTTTCATTCGGCACGCCGAAATCTGCGCGACCGCCCGACCGATCGACCAATAAGCCTACGCCGACTATCTCCGCGCCCGCCGCCTTGACCACGTCGACGACTTCACGCACCGAGCCTCCGGTCGTCACGATATCTTCGACAATCAGCACGCGTTCCCCCGGCGCGAGCTTGAAACCGCGACGCAACGTCATCTTGCCGTTTTCGCGTTCCGTAAAAATCGCCCGCGTGCCGAGCGCCTTGCCGACTTCATGCGCGAGGAGAATACCGCCCGTCATCGGTCCCAAAACCGTATCCACTTTTTGATCCGCGAACCGCGCCGCGAGTTCTTTACACAACGCTTCCGTATACCGAGGCTGTTGCAGCACGTTAAACTTTTCGACATATAGCGGGCTGTGCAATCCCGATGTCAGTAAAAAATGTCCTTCCAAAATGGCTTTTGTTTCCACTAATAATTGACGTACTTCCTGTTCGTTCATTTGCTTTCCTCCATCTCGGCAATAATTGTTTGCGCCGCCGCTTTGGGATCATCCGCTTTCGTAATCGGTCGGCCGATGACCAGGTACGAAGAACCAGCCGCCAGCGCATCTTTCGGTGTCATAATGCGTTCCTGATCATCCAGCGACGCAAATGCGGGACGAATGCCCGGTGTCACCAACAGAAAATCCGGTCCGAGTAAAGCGCGCAAACGGGCCGCTTCCTGCGGCGAGCAGACCACCCCATCAAGCCCCGCTGCCTGCGCCAATAACGCGAGCTTTTCCACATGCGTGACGATCGGCACCGTACCGCCGATTTCCTCCCACCCGGTTTCGGAAAAACTCGTCAGGGCCGTAATGCCCACCAGACGCGGGCGTTCGATACCGAGTTCCGCCGCCGTTATTGCGGCAGAACGAGCCGCCGCCTGCATCATTTCCCGGCCGCCCTGCGTATGCACGCTTATTAAATCCGCTCCTAAGCGTGTTAACGCCGCCACCGCCTGCGCGACAGTATTCGGTATATCATGCAGTTTTAAATCCAAAAATACATGTTTTTTATGCGTTTTTAAGTAATCCAGAGGCAAGGTTCCCGCACTGTAGAAAAGTTCCATCCCGACTTTGTAAAAAGATACCGACTCGCCCAACGTATCGACAAGTGTCTTCATCTCCGCCGGTGACTTCACGTCTAAAGCGGTAATCAAACGCGATCTGCTCATCCTGCCTCCATCATATCCTAAAATAAAAAACTTCTCCCGCCGGGAGAAGTCATCCAAAACAATTTATTCTTACATTGCCGCCGCTGTCCTTTCCGGTCTCCCGTACCGGATTAAAAGACAAGTTTGGGCAAAAAAAGAGGTCGCGGTAGCGACCTGCTCGGATCAGAACTGAATACCGAAGTAATTCAGAGCCATCATAACTAAAGTTCCCATTGCGCATGTCCTTTCTTTGCTAACCATGGTACCTATCACTAGGCTCCGTTACCACTGTAAATCATTGTTGTGCAATGGCCTTTAGGATCTCTTCTAAAGGTTAGCTAAAGTATAAAACACGCAATGCAGAATTGCAAGTCTTTTTTACAAAAAACAGAGCTTTTTTTTACGCCTTTTATAAACAGTCCCTCACCATATGCCACAAGGCTCGGAAGTATTTTTCAAAAAAGGCTCCCAATGGGCGCTTCAGCCCATTATAAAAAAGTTAAACACAAAGTTTTTCATAACTTCCAGTAAATTTTTTCAGGTTCGATTTTGATGTTTTTTCGGCGCGGTGACGAGCACAATATTGCGTCCGTCACGACGCGCTTCGATCGAAAAATCGACGATTTCGTCTTTGTAGTAGTCAAGCTTGACTTCCAGCAACAATTTGCCCAGACGCTCTTCGAGTTCGGGTGTCAAAAAGCCGCGGTGAAACGAGTCGGTGGTTGTCGATTGCCTTGTCGTCGCGCGAGTGTTTGCCTGTGTTTGGGACGATCTTGTCGCCGTCGTCCGTTTAGCATCGACACCCGCGGCACGCAGCATGTCCGCATCGGTTCTGTCCTTCGGAATTTTATATTTCGCCATGTTACTCCTTCTTCTTCGTTGGTTGATCGTTGGCGGTCATGCCTTCGCCTTCCCGCTGCTGAGCGTAGTTGATCGTGACCTGCGAAAACGGTACCGGTTCGGTGAGTTTGGCGATGGTCGTGAAGCCGACGCCCAAGTACCCGCGCGCCAATTCAACGGCGTTTCCTTTGGAATCCACTTTCGCCGCATAAATGGCTTTACTTTGGTCGACGCCGATCAAACGATAAAAGCCCGGCGGAGAAATCGTGCGCCAGGAGCTGTCGCTGCCGTTAAATGCGTACATGATACCTTCATCGGCATCATCATAAAAGAATACGTCTTCGTCATAAAACACGCCGATCCGACCGATATTTTCCGCTTGGACATAAATGCGGCGCGTATCGTAGTTCGCGTCGGTACGGTAAATGCGGTAGCGTTCATCGGCCACTTTCATTTTCATGTACACGGCATTGGTCGCGGTCGAGTACGCCATCGACGTGACTTTCGATCCGGCCGGTACATTTTCAATCGGCGTGTCCAGTTCATGATCGGGCGTTTCCGGATTGTACTGCGCGATGATAATGTCATCGGTCCCTCTCGCGTCGGGATCAAAGAGCGCCATTAAGATCAGGTTCCGATCCGGCAACCATTCAAAGAATGATACTTCGCGCTTTTTCAGATCGATCACCTGCGTATTTTGTTTATCCTGCGCATCATAGACGGTCACGGATGTCGGCGTGACCATCGCCATGTAACGACGATCATGCGAATAGTACCGGGAACCGCTGCCTTCCACTTGTCCGAACCGATCCGAATCCGGCTGCTGTTTCTCTTCGGACATGCCGCTGACGTAAAAACCGGAGTCCGGCGCGAACAGGTATTGGTCCAAATAAAGATAGACTGCTCCCTGCAGCAAAATTCCGGCGGCAAACGCCACAAGCCATGTAGTACGAAGCGATTTCACAACATTCCTCATTTCACAATAAACGCGGTCGGAATCATCCGTTCGCCCAAAAGATCGGCCGGCTTATTCACGACTTTGCCATTTAAATACAGTGTGGAGCTCGAGCCGCCGTCCAAGTTGGCGGCAATGTAGGCGCCCTGTTCATACATGATATTTTGCACGTCCGCCAGCGACGCGCCGACGGAGTAGCCGACCTGGCGACCGTCAATGACGAGAAATAAAACGGTGCCGTCGCGACGTTGACCGATAGCGGTTCGCGGACCGATGCCCCAGCCGCCGTCACCGTGCGTAATCGTTTTCTGTCCGTTAACGACCAGCGGCGGTCCGAAAGTAATACCCTCGATCACGCCGAGCCGACGAAGCTCCGCTTTATTGTACGTGCCGGCAATCAGGTTGCCGCTATCGCTAAAGCCGATAAAATCGACTTCTTCATCATCATCGACCTTCTCGCCCAAAAGGTATTTGCCGTCATGCAAAATAAAACCGTAAGGCAAACGTCCCGTACCTGTGCCGTTGGGATCGTAAAAGCCACCGCCGTTGATCGCGGCCACCGCGTCATTATTACGGGCGATATTACTGGTCGTATCACCTTTTTCATTGATATCCGCGGCGGTAGCGACTTGGATTCGTTTCGGATTCGGGATCTCCAAAAGATACCCGACGAAACGATCCGATTCAATTTTTTGCAATTTCAGCGTTTTATCTTCACGCACTTTGAAGTTGAAAATATCCTGTTCCGGCACCGCCTGGACACGTCCCAAAATGCGGTCCAGTTCCTGCTGGTCAAACAGCCAGGTGATGTAGTGCGGATGGCGCGAGCGCACAATCGCGCCGACGACCGCCTGCTTCAAATTCGCAAACGGACCGAACAAAACGACAATCGGGCTTGTGATGACGAAAAACAGCAGCGTCACCAGCAGCCACCGTATGCCGATATGATTCCACCAATGTTTCATAGAGCTCCTTATAACGAACGGTACTGATCCGTGGTCAACCGTTCTTCAAAATGTTCCAAATCAACGCGATTACCGATCCAAATCCGACGGACGGTAAGCGGATCATCACCGACATGCACACGGCCCGGATCCATCGTCACCGCCAACGTAATGCCGTTCTCCTGTAAAATGCCAAGCAGCGTATTATTGTACAAACCGTACGGATAACAGAAGTACGTATTTTCAATGCCCAAATGCTCCGCCAACGCCTGTTGTGACAACGTGACCTCTTCCCGCTGCGTCTTGGCCGGAAGGTAAGTCGTCTGCGGATGCGAAAAAGTATGGTTCGCCACCGTCACGCCCGCAGCGTGCATTTCTTTGAGCTGTTCCCAAGTGACGCGACCGGATTTGCCGACATCATTGGTAACGACAAAAATCGTCCACGGAAAACCGAATTCTTTCATGAGCGGATACACGATTTCATAGTTATCGAGATAGCCGTCATCAAACGTAATGCAAACGGGTTTTTCCGGCAACGGCGTACCGTGACTGATATACTCATCCAATTGTTGCAATGAGATCGGATGGTAGCCGTTATCTTTTAAAAATTGCATTTGCGCTCGAAAATGATCCGGAGCCAGCACCGCGTCATTATTCGCAAGATCGGCAATCATATGGTACATCAAAACAGATACGCCGTTTTTCACCGGCTCCTCGGCCGGCGGAGCCGTTGCGGCCTTGACCGGCTCGGCGTCATGCGCCGTCGTGTTCGTAACAGGATCATGTTGGCAACCGGCCAGCAACATCATCGCCATCAGCATGGTAACGACCAGACCCCAGCGCCAAATCTTTTTTTGCATCGTATTCTCTCCCACTGCCCGCCGTGTCTATGTGCAGATAAAAGTTTACTTTTTACGGGCGAATGTAATTACTCCTTATTTTACTATACAGAGCGCCGCATTTCAAACCGCAACGCGACAGCCTTCCTATATAACGGCACAAAAAAAGAGCGTCTTTCAAGACGCTCTTTTTTGATCAACTTTTGAGTTTGGTCGCACCGGCGACTTGCAAACGAATCAATGCACGTTGCAAAGCCAATTCGGCACGCTCATAATCGATATTCTTATCCTTGGATTCCAAACGAGACAGCGCACGATCGCGCGCTTTGATCGCTCGTTCGATATCGATATAGTCCGCCGTTTCCGCCACTCGGGAAGTAATCGTAACCACGTTGTCTTTGACTTCCATGAAGCCGCCGAATACGGCGATTACAATTTCTTTACCGTCTTTTTTAATGCGGATCGGCCAAACCTTCAATGCCGCTACTAATGGGGCATGATCGCGCATGATCCCGAACTCACCGTCAAGTGCGCGTGCGACCACCAAATCGACGCCGTCTTCACTGAAAACAGTGCCGTCCGGCGTGATGATGTTGACGCGCATTCCCGCATCATTCGTGGCCATGGGTTATTCCCCTCTCAGCGTTTTTGCTTTTTCAATGGCTTCTTCGATGGTCCCTACCATGTAGAATGCGTTTTCCGGCAGATCGTCGTGACGACCTTCGAGAATTTCTTTGAAGCCGCGAATCGTATCCGCGAGCGCAACGTATTTACCCGGCGAGCCGGTGAATACTTCCGCTACGTGGAACGGTTGACTCAGGAAACGTTGAATTTTACGTGCCCGAGCAACGATCAGGCGGTCTTCGTCGGAAAGTTCTTCCATACCGAGAATGGCGATAATATCCTGCAATTCTTTGTAGCGCTGCAGAATTTCCTGGACGCCGCGAGCGACTTCGTAATGTTCCTGACCGATAATCAACGGATCCAAAATACGGCTGGTAGAATCCAACGGATCCACGGCCGGATAAATACCGAGCTCGGAAATCGCACGGGACAGAACCGTCGTCGCATCCAAGTGCGTAAATACGCCCGCCGGCGCCGGGTCAGTCAAGTCGTCGGCCGGTACATATACGGCCTGAACGGACGTGATCGAACCTTCTTTGGTTGACGTAATACGTTCCTGAAGTTCACCGATATCCGTTGCCAACGTCGGTTGGTAACCGACGGCGGAAGGCATACGGCCCAAGAGTGCGGATACTTCGGAACCGGCCTGAACGAAGCGGAAAATATTATCAATGAATAAGAGTACGTCCTGGTGTTCTTTATCACGGAAATACTCCGCCATTGTCAAACCGGTTAAACCGACACGCATACGTGCTCCCGGCGGTTCGTTCATCTGGCCGTAAACGAGTGCGGCCTTGCTGATAACGCCGGATTCTTTCATTTCGTTCCACAAGTCGTTGCCTTCACGTGTACGTTCGCCGACGCCCGAGAAAATCGAGTAGCCGCCGTGTTCGGTCGCAACGTTGTGGATCAATTCCATGATCAATACCGTCTTGCCGACGCCTGCGCCGCCGAACAAACCGATCTTACCGCCTTTTACGTACGGCGCGATCAAGTCGACGACTTTAATGCCGGTTTCCAAAATATCGGTCGACGGGGACTGATCTTCAAATTCCGGAGCCGGTCGATGAATCGGCCAATATTCTTTAGCCTGTACTTCTTCGTCTACTTTGTCGACAGTGCGACCCAAGACGTTAAAAATACGTCCCAAGACACCCTGGCCTACCGGTACCGAAATCGGTGCACCTGTGTCCACCGCTTTCGTGCCGCGGGTCAGACCGTCAGTCGAACTCATCGCAACGCAGCGGACGACGCCGTCGCCCAAGTGTTGCATAACTTCCGCCACAATATCAACGGGCACCTGACCGTTTTCATCTTTGATTTCAATCGCGTTGTAAACGGCCGGCAACTCTTGATCAGCACGGAAGGCAATGTCGACCACGGCACCAATGACCTGGATGACTTTTCCTTCTTGTAAATTGCTCATGAAGAGGGCTCTCCTCCTTAATTCGTTGTCTATTATTCGAGTGCATTCGCGCCACCGACGATTTCCGTAATTTCATTGGTAATCGCCGCTTGCCGCGCCTTGTTGTAGTGCAATGTCAAATCATCGATGAGATCGGACGCGTTGTCCGTCGCGCTCGTCATCGCTGCCATCCGCGCGCCCAATTCACTGGCGGCGGCTTGCAGAAGCGCATTGTAGATGATTACTTCCAAATATTGCGGCAACAGTACGGAAAACACTTCTTTTGCATCCGGCAGGAATTCGTAATCAAACTCGTCTGCCGGTAAATTCTCGTCCACTTCCGGACGAGCGATCGGAAGTACCGTTTGTGCCATCGGTTTTTGACGCAATGCGGAATAGAAATGTGTGTAAACGACAATCACTTCGTCGACTTCGCCGTCAATAAAGCGTTGCGCCACAAGTTTCGCCAATTCGCGCGCATGGTTATATGTCGGCCGATCCGAGAAACCTTCATACATATCGCGCAGTTCATAACCGCGATGTGCCAGGTATGTTTTCGGACGGCGACCTACGGTAACGACCTCATACGTTTCCGCAGCTTTGTCATGCACAATACCGGTAAATTCTTTCATCAGGTTCGAGGTGTAACCACCGGCCAGGCCTTTATCCGCACCGATTACGAGGTAAGCGGTACGTTGGACCTCACGTTCTTCCAAAAGCGGACTTTCCAAGCCTTCTTCGGTATTGGCTACAATATGCTGCAGCAGTTCCCGAATTTTATCCGCGTACGGACGGGTCCCTAACGCCTTTTCTTCGGCACGACGCAAGCGGGCGGCGGCAACCATCTTCATGGCTTTGGTGATCTGCTGAATGTTGGTTACGCTACGAATCCTACGTTTGATTTCGCGTGTGCTGGCCATTCAATCACCCCGCAACCGTATTACTGTTCCGCGCCGCCTTGAACCGTTCTTTATACTCTGCAATAGCTTGTTTCAGAGCTTCTTCTGTGGATTCTTCCAGTTTTTTCTTCGCGACGATGTCACGGCCGAGATCCGCATACGTGGTACGCAGGTAGTTAACCAAACCGTGTTCGAACGGAACGACTTCGTCCACTTCGAGATCATCCAGGAAACCGTTAACCGCGGCGAAGATCACCATAACCTGTTCTTCCACCGGATACGGTGTGTACTGCGGCTGTTTGAGGACCTCCGTCATGCGCTGACCGCGATCGATCTGCGCTTTGGTAGCGGCATCCAAGTCCGAACCGAACTGCGCAAAAGCGGCGAGTTCGCGGAACTGTGCCAAGTCCAAACGCAAGGTACCGGCGACCTGTTTCATCGCCTTAATCTGCGCGGAACCACCGACACGGGATACCGAAAGACCGACGTTGACCGCCGGACGAACGCCCGAGTAGAAAAGTTCCGTTTCCAGGAAAATCTGACCGTCGGTAATAGAAATGACGTTGGTCGGAATGTACGCACCGACGTCGCCCGCGAGCGTTTCAATGATCGGCAACGCGGTAATCGAACCGCCGCCCATATCATCGGAAAGTTTCGCCGCGCGTTCCAAGAGACGGGAGTGTAAGTAGAATACGTCGCCCGGATACGCTTCACGTCCCGGCGGACGACGCAGCAAGAGCGACATCGCACGGTACGCAACCGCGTGTTTGGACAAGTCATCATATACGCACAGTACGGCTTTGCCCTGGTACATGAAGTGTTCCGCCATGGCAACACCCGCGTACGGAGCAATATACTGCATCGGCGAACCTTCCGATGCGCCGGCGTGAACGATGATCGTGTAATCCATCGCACCCGCTTCCGTCAGTTTATCGACAAGACGAGCGACCGTCGAGTTCTTCTGACCGATGGAAACGTAAATACAAATAACATCCTGTCCCTTTTGGTTCAAGATGGTATCAATCGCTACCGCGGTTTTACCGGTACTGCGGTCGCCGATGATCAACTCACGCTGACCACGTCCGATCGGAACCATCGAGTCGATGGATTTAATACCGGTCTGTAACGGTTCATTAACCGACTGCCGATCAGCAATACCCGGCGCAGGAAATTCCACACGACGGTGGTCAGCAGCGGGAATATCCCCTTTGCCGTCCAACGGTTGACCGAGCGCGTTGACAACGCGACCGATCATCGCTTCACCTACCGGCACCTGCATAACGCGGCCGGTCCGTTTGACCGTGTCACCTTCTTTAATCGTTTCATAGTTGCCCAGCAATACGGCACCGACGTTCGACTCTTCCAAGTTGAGCGCCATCCCGTATACGCCGTTCGGCAACTCAAGCAGCTCACCGGCCATACACTTGTCAATACCATAGATATGTGCGATACCGTCGCCCACTTCCAATACCGAGCCTACTTCATCGACATTGAGGTCTGCTGTGTAATTTTCGATTTGCTGTTTAATCACCGATGTAATTTCATCCGGTTTAATTTTCATATTGCGTTAGTCACCTCAATCCCATGTTTTTCCGATAGTAGGGTCGTCTTCATTTCGTGTAACTGTCGTTTTAAAGACCCGTCAATTCGCCGATCGCCGATCGTCACGATCATGCCGCCCAAAATCGACGGATCGATCGTTTTCTCCAGATAAATTTCTTTTCCGGTCAATTCGTTCAGCTCGCGAATCAAGCGCGTTTCTTCTTCGTCAGTCAAGTCCACCGCCAAACGCACCTGCGCTTCGGCAATGTTGCGTTCGACATGCGACAACTCCAGATAGACATCAATAATATCCGGCAGGAGCGCAATTCGGCCGCGGTCAATGACAACACCCAGAAATCGTACGACCATCGGATTCAGATGTTGCGTAAAAATCCGTTCTACGACTTCCTTTTTTGCCTCGCGGGAGATCAACAGATTGCGCAAAAAGTCCGCTAATTCCGGATTTTGCTGCACAATCTCGCCGATTTGTGCGAGTTCCTGCTCAACTTCTTCCAATGTGCCGGTTTCCTTGGCCAAAGCCAAGAGCGCCGCCGCATATTTTTTGGCAAGTTCTCGGTTATTTTTCATCTTACCGACCTACTTGCTTTGTAGCCAACTTTTCGATGCAGTCATTAATCAGTTTACGATTCATATCCGCATCAAGGTTTTTGGCAATCAGCCGCTCAGCAATCGCTGTAGCGAGCTCTACCACCTCGGCACGCAAATTCTTCACAAGTTCCTCGCGTTCTTCCGCCAATTGACGGGTAGCGAGCGTTTTTTCCTGTTCGATTTGAGTGCGTACCGTATCCAGTTGCGCTTGGGCTTGTTGTTCCGCTTCCGCAACGGCTTTATTAACGATTTCCTGCGCTTGCGCGCGTGCCGATTCCAGTTGCGCCTGGTATTCCGCATGCAGTGCTTCCGCCTGTTTCCGGGCTTGTTCCGCGCCGCTTAAATCTGCAGCAATCCGAGCTTTACGTGCATCGAGAGTCCGCATCAGCGGACCGAAACCGAATTTTCCTATGATGGCAACGAGAACGAAAAAGTTGAGGATTTGGATAATCAAAGTAAGGTTAAATTCGACCAATGAAATTCCCTCCTCAAAACACTAGATGCCAAATTAGAGCAAGTCAACGAGCGGGTTGGCAAATACCAAAACGAGCGCAATAACCGACGAAATAATCGGAATCGATTCGATCAAGCCGATCGAGATCAGCAAGTTAACCATCAAACGTTGCGCCATTTCCGGCTGACGAGCCATGGCGTCCAATGCAGTCGTAGCCGCTTTCGCGTCAGAGAATGCCGCCGCAATCGAAGCGACGCAAGCGATCAAAGCTGCGCAAATCGCAGAAACAACAAGTACTAAAGCAGTAGATTCCATTATAGTTTCCTCCTAAAATAAAATTCCATTATGTACGTTTCGTACATGCTGAATTAATGGCCGCCCTCACCAATTGCACCGCCCAGGTATGCGGTCACGAGGATCGTAAAAATAAACGCCTGGATCAAACCGATGACTAACGAAACACCGATCCATAAGATAGGTACACCGACTGGCGCCAGATAGTTTAAAACTTCCAGCAAAATTTCCCCCGCCAAAATGTTGCCGAATAGACGCATTGCCAACGTAATCGGTTTTGCGATTTCTTCGATCAGGTTAATAAAAACGAACGGAGCGAAGGGTTTGAAGAAGTGTGCAAAATACTCTTTGAACCCTTTGTTTTTCACGTACAGTGCGTGCGTCGCCAGGGATGCTGCAATCGCCAGGCCCAATGTCGTATTGACGTCATTCGTGGGCGAGGTAATGAGGTGCGGCGTCGGTAACAACCCGATCTCGTTTCCGATGAAGATAAAGAAAAAGAGCGTTAACAGCATGTATACCGCTTTACGATAATCGGGCCCGAGAATGGAATAGAACTGATCGCTCAAATTCTCTACGATCATTTCCACTGCGTTTTGCACACCGGACGGTACCATTTCACGACTTCGCGTCGCCAACAATACCAAAATAAAAACCAGTGCGCCGGTCAGCCAGGTCATGTAAATCGTATCCATGTTAACGGCCATTCCCCAAAGATATTGCACATCATGTGTACCTGTGTGTAGATGCATAGCTTCACCCCCTTCCGCCAGGACATACTCACCTTTTTTTTATATGCTTGAAGTCGCCAAAAAACGTGACAAAGTAGTACACGAGTTTCAGCGACAGTAAGCCGCAAACCGTAGCCCCGAAATGGGCTAAATGGGTTTTTAAGACCACCAGCAAAAAGATGATGGCCACAAAGAAACGCCCTGCCGCGACATTGGTTAAGCTTTTCGCCATATCCAGATCATCGCGATCGCGTCGCTTAAACGCGATCAATGCAAGGTACGAAAAATACGCTATATTAAAGGCGCCGCCTATGATCCAACCGACGGCCCAATCCCCTTTACCGAACAGGAGAACGAGGACCGCCCCCGCGGCCATCAACGCTCCTTGCCAATGCATGCAGGCAAGCAGCCAACGAAAAAGTTCCCGACCGTCTGTCATTTGCGAATCATGTCACGAACTAACGTCAACAGACCTGCCAGCGCACCCGCCACGCCTCCGGCCAGTAAACCGAATGGAGCCGTGCCGATATATTTATCGAGAAGATACCCTAAATACAGGCCGAATAAAATCGTACAAAGCAGTGTCATACCGGCACCGGTAGCGATGGCTAACGCCCGCCGCCAATTAAATTCCTGTTCTTTCACCGGAGACCTCCTTGCCGTGCACATGAGGTTATAAGGGCCTGCACATGCAGTTATTATTCTATCATAATTCATTAGCGTTGGCTATAAATTCAGGCGGTTTTTTCGCCGTTTTACCATAAGCATACAAAAGCGCCTGCACAATTCGACCGGCCGCTTTACCGTCGCCGTACGGGTTGACGGAATTCGCCATCCGACGGTACAAATCATCATCGGTTAAAAGACGTTTCGCTTCCCGGTAGACATCTTCTTCCGCCGTGCCGACCAGGTTCACCGTACCGGCCGCTACCGCCTCGGGTCGTTCCGTGGTATCGCGCAACACGAGTACCGGTTTGCCTAAGCCCGGCGCTTCTTCCTGAATACCGCCGGAATCGGTCAAAATCAGATCGCTTTGCGCCATCAATTGCGCAAACGGTTCGTAATCCAACGGTTCGATCAAATGCACGTGCGGCACATCGCCAAGTTCCGCTCGGACGACTTCGCGCACCGCCGGATTTTTATGAACAGGAAATACCAGTTCCAAGTTCGGTACATCTTCCAGTATCCTCCGTAACGCGCGATATACGTCGCGCATCGGGGCGCCCAAATTTTCGCGCCGATGGGTGGTTACCAGAAGCGTACGCCGTGACGGGTCAAGCTTCACCGGCAGCGTATTCGGATCAAAAGGACGGCCGACTGTCTGCAAAAGCGCATCGATGACCGTGTTACCTGTCACGAAAATCGATTCTTCCTCGACATTTTCTCGCAGCAGATTCGCTTTTGTTTCCGGTGTCGGCGCAAAATGGTAACGCGCCAGCCGTCCGGTCAGGCGGCGGTTCATTTCTTCGGGAAACGGCGAGTAAATATCGCCCGTCCGTAAACCCGCTTCCACGTGCCCGACAGGAATCTGCTCATAAAATGCGGCGAGCGCGCCGGCAAAAGTTGTCGTCGTGTCGCCGTGAACCAAGACTACATCAGGACGTTCCTGTTGCAGACATGTCCGCAAGCCGAGCAACGCCCGGCTGGTGACGTCATATAAAGTTTGTCCCGGCGCCATGATATCCAAATCGTAATCCGGTGTAATCGCAAACAACCGCAACACCTGGTCGAGCATTTCGCGATGCTGCGCGGTCACGGTAACGCATACGGAAAACTCCGGATGCCGTGCGAGTTCGGAAACGACGGGAGCCATTTTGATGGCTTCCGGACGGGTACCGAAAATTGTCATTACTTTAATGGTCATAAAACGTTCCTCAGTGTTTTTCCGACGCGCACTTGCCGCCTGCAATCATGCCCAAGTAGCGTGCCCACCAAAGTCCCGCCGCCGTTACCACACCGACTACGACGACACCGAAAACAACATTTAAATGTACTACCAATAGTGCGATCATCCCCAGAAAAGCGGTAATCGCATACATCAATAAAACCACCTGCTTTTGCGATAAGCCGCTATCGAGCAGACGGTGATGCAAATGCCCGCGGTCCGGCGCGAAAATCGGCATGCCCGAAAGCTTGCGCCGCACGATCGCCAGCGCCGTATCCATAATCGGCAAGCCCAGCGCTATGACCGGCACAACCAAAGCGACGGTAGCCGCTGTTTTCATCACACCCATGATCGATACCGCGGCGAGCGTGTAGCCTAAGAACATGCTGCCCGTATCGCCCATGAAAATCTTCGCGGGGTTGAAATTGTACTGCAGAAAACCGATTGCCGCGCCCGCCATCGCGACCGTAATCGCCACGCTGTTCCATTGCCCCATTTGGTACGCGATCAGCGCCACGGAAACGGCGGCGATCGAACTTACGCCGGCTGCCAAGCCGTCTAAGCCGTCGATCAAATTCACCATATTGGTGAATCCCACCACCCACAAAATCGTGAGCGGTACGGAAATGAACGCGCTTAA
>NZ_CABSTC010000013.1:0-24961 GCF_902480485.1 uncultured Negativicoccus sp.
CCATAGCCGTAAGCGTGTCAATTGTTTCTTCCCGAGTTAACGAAGTGGTATCCAACAAAATAGCATCTTCCGCTTGTCTGAGGGGAGAAATGGCTCGTTCCGTATCCTTGCGATCGCGTTCTTGAATATTTTGCACGATTTGCGCCATTGTCTGCGGCTCATCGGGGTGGTTTTCATTCCATTGTACCAAGCGCCGGCGAGCTCGTTCTTCCACGGAAGCCGTTAAAAACACCTTCAGCTCGGCATGCGGTAACACCACTGTGCCGATATCCCGCCCGTCCATGACGATACCGCCGTTTTCGGCAAGGCGCTGCTGCTCTTTGACTAAGTGTTGGCGCACGCAGGCATATGCGGCGACCTGTGAGACACAGGCCGATACCTCCGGACGACGGATATGAGCGGAAACATCACGATCATTCACCATCACTATCAGTTCTTCCTGATCATTTTTTACTTCTACCGTTAAATTTTGGACGACGGAGCAGACTTTTTCTTCCCGGTCCACCGGAACGCCTCGATGCAGTAATTCGCAAGTCAGTGCCCGGTACATTGACCCGGTGTCCAGGTATACATATCCCAGTCGTTTCGCCAGCGCTTTAGCGACTGTACTTTTACCGGCCCCCGCGGGGCCATCAATCGCAACCGCAATTTTTTTCATTGCTCCGACTCCTTTCCTGCCGCGCTAACGCCCGCAAGGTAGCCGGTAGAAAACGCTGCCTGTAAATTATATCCTCCCGTAAACGCGTGGACATCCAAGATCTCGCCGGCAAAATAAATGCCCGGCACAATTTTCGATTCCATTGTTTTAGGATTTACTTCTTTGGTGCTGATGCCTCCCGCTGTTACAATCGCTTCGCGCAACGGTCGTGTGCCCGTCACCGTCAACGACAGATTTTGCAACGCTTGCCCCAGGCGCAATCGTTCCGCGCGGGAAAGCTCCGCCGCCTTAACATCACTTTCAATCTCGGCCGCCTGCAACATCGGTACAATCAAACGCTGCGGCAATAAATCACGCAAGGCATTACTCATTTGCTGTAAATGATTTTTTTCCAAGTCTCGCCGGAGTCGGGCATCCAATACCTCGGGCGCAAGAGCCGGCTTTACATTCAAAGAAAGCGTTACTTTCTTGTTTTTTTGCAACGCCCGCGAAGCCGCATCACTTAAACGCAAGACAATCGGTCCCGATACGCCAAAATGCGTAAAAAGCATTTCGCCCCGCAAAGTCTGTTTCGCTTTACCGTCAATGTGCAATGTGAGTTCGACGTTACGCAACGAAAGTCCTTGCAATGCTTTGCACCATGCTTCTTCACAGACAAGCGGAATCAGGGAAGGACGTAGCGGTATTAAAGTGTGCCCCAATCCTTTCGCCAATTCATGTCCGCTACCGTCGGAGCCGGTTTGCGGATATGAAGCACCCCCGGTTGTCATAATCACAGCCGCCGCCGGCCAAGTACGTTCCGCGGTTGTCACTTCAAACGCAGTACCCTCTCGGTGAATTTCGCGCACAGATGCTTCCGTATGAATCTCCACCCCCGCCTTGGTGAGCGCCGTACGAAACGCACGACGGACTTCCTGTGCGGAGTCGGATTCGGGAAATGCACGTCCGCCTCGTTCCACCTTTGTTTTTACGCCCCATGACGCAAGTAACGAAAGCAAATCCGTATTCGTAAAAGTATGGTAGGCGCTGTACAAAAATTTACCGTTGCCCGGCGTCTGGCGAATAAGTTCCTCCATAGACGCGGCATTCGTCAGATTGCAGCGTCCTTTGCCGGTGATCCCCATTTTAAGACCGAGTTGCGGCATTTTTTCCAGCAAAATCACTCGTGCGCCCGCCGTTTGAGCTGCATACGCCGCCATTTGCCCGGCGCAGCCGCCACCGATCACAACAACATTACGCATGCGTAACCTGCGCTTTAAGATCGCTTATTTCATTGGCTGTCAACGCTCGATAACTGCCTCGCTTGACGCCTTGCAAAGTCAGGGTCGCATACCGTGTGCGTTTCAAGTTATGCACGCGAAAACCGAAGTGCTCGCACATCCGGCGCACTTGGCGATTCCGACCTTCATGAATAGCGAGGGCAATGGTCGAAAGTCCTGTCTTGACATCAAAAACGGCCTCGCTTACTTTCGCAGGAGCGGTTATGCCGTCTTCCAACGGCACACCTTCGCGAAATGCCGTAAGCATTTTATCCGGTACTCGGCCTTTAATTTTAATTTCGTATTCTTTTTCCACTTCTGACGACGGGTGTTCTAACCGGTTGGTCAGGTCACCATCGTTGGTCAGGAGCAGTAAACCCTCCGTGTTCAGATCCAGGCGACCTACCGGATACAGGCGAACTTTTTCTTTTTTGAAATATTCCAATACCGTTGTCCGGCCCTCGGGATCGCTTAATGTAGTGATGACCCCTTTGGGCTTATTAAACAGAAAATACTGCAGCGGTTCCCGTTCAATTTTTTTGCCGTCAACAATAATCGTGTCGCGTGTAAGATCCGCTTTTTGACCCAGTTCGGTCACCACTTTACCGTTTACTTTAACTCGCCCTTCGGTAATCATCGTTTCGGCCGCCCGACGGGATGCCAGCCCCGCTTGGCTAATCAATTTCTGAAGACGTTCTCTCATCGTTTTCGTTTACTCCCTGTTTCTGATAATAGTCCCGCCAATTTGTTTTGCGCTTAAAATACGGCGTGACATCATATAAAATCGGTCGTCCCGGCAATTCGGCGCGGCCGATCTCCATAATTAAATTCTTTTCCAGCAAATTCGCCAGCGTCCGTTCGCTTGAAACCCCACGTAAACCGTCAATTTGCTGCCGCGTCACGGGTGCTTGCAACGCCACAATGGCCAGCACTTCCAACGCCGCTTTACTCAAATAGAGCGGCGGCGCGTAACGTTCGGCCAACAGCTTACCGTACTCCGGTCGCGTACATAGCCGCCAACCTCCCGCAGTCTCCTGTACCAACAGACCTGACTGCGATCGAGCGGCATATTGGTCGGCAAGCTCCTGACAAAGTTTCGTCGCCTCACTCGTACCGACGTTGAGTACTTCTGCTACTTGCTTCGTCGATACCGGTTCACCGGCAATAAAGAGCAGCGCTTCAAGTGCTGCGAGTTGTTCCGTTGCCATGACGTAATCTCTCCACATAAATGCCTGTACCGAGTTCCTTCACCGTAATCGTTCCCTGCCAAATCATTTCTAAAACTTCTAAAAACAGCGTCAGTTGTTCCCAACGATTGGCCAGTTTTTCAAAGTATGGGATAAGATCCACCGAGCCATGTTGAATCGCTTTAAAAAATGCTTCTCGCAGCGGCTTGGGATCCAACTCCGGAACCGGTTGCCAATCCGCCTCTGCCGGCTCTTCCTTTTGGATCAAACGCTGCCAAACACCGGCTAATCGCTCCATACTGACGCGCAGCGTATACTCCGACGCCTGTAAGGGCGTAGGCTCTTTTCCCAGAAAAAACGCATTCTCCGCCAGGCGTGTCTCAATTTCATTTTTTACCGTTTGAATATGTTCCCATGCGATCAATCTCTCGGCAAGTTCCTGTCGCGGATCTTCTTCCTCTTCTTCCGCAGGCGCTTTGGGCAGCAGACTGCGCGCCTTGATCGCTAGAAGCGTTGCGGCCATTTGGAAAAATTCCGTCCCCAACTGCAAATTAAATACTTCCGCGCGCGCTAAATAATCCATATATTGCACCGTCACCGTTTGGATCGGGATATCGTAAATATCAATTTTTTGTTTGCGGATTAAGTGCAATAATAAATCCAGCGGCCCGTTAAACACCGGTAAATTAAATTGCACCGTACTAACTGCCATAGGTCACACCCTTATCTCATAATCTTTATTATATCTGATCCACTGTCGAGACGCCAACTGCTGTGAGATATCGTGGAAACATGGCGGCAATAAAAAACGGGCCAAAGCCCGTTTTTATTACTGCAAAAAGCTGCCTACCCATGAAAGAGCAGCCGCCACAAGTGCGATCACAATAAAAATACCGCTAAACCCCAAAAACACCATACCAAACAACAAACCGGCTCCCGCCACCGCCAGTTTCACAGGCAGCGGCCAATCTTCCCAACGTCGTACAATAACGCGTGCGCTTTTCGTATCTTCGGCAGTTCCTTCGGCATCGAAGGTCATGCCGTGAAATGCATCGCGTTCTTTTTTGCTGATCACGCGCGGTTCATCCGCACGGGTTGCTTTTTCCGTATGTTGTTCCTGCCACATATTTTACTCCTGTAATTCTTTGACCAAGAGCTGGTTCACTACCTGCGGATTAGCGCGGCCTTTCGTTTTTTTCATGATCTGGCCGACTAAAAAGCCGATCGCTTTTTTCTTGCCCGCACGATAATCTTCTACCGATTGCGGGTTAGCGGCGACCACGTCATGAATCAACTGCGTTAATTCACCGGTATCGGAGATCTGTTTCAAACCTTTCGCTTCAATGATCTCATCCGCCGATTTACCCTGTTCCCACATATCGCGGAAAACAGTTTTAGCGATTTTACCGGAAATGGTTCCGTCAGCGATCTTGGCCAGCATTCCCGCGAGTCCCTGCGGACGAACCGGCGCCGTAGCCGGGGTTTTACCGGCTTCGTTCAGCAGCATCGAGAAATCGCCCATCAGCCAGTTCGCGCCTTCTTTCGCATCCGCACCGGCGGCTACGAGTTCGTCAAAATATTCCGCCATCGAGCGCGAAAGGGTAATGATGCCCGCGTCATAATCGGAAAGTCCGTGTTCCTGCATTAAACGGGCTTTGCGTGCATCCGGAAGTTCCGGCAATGCCTGCCGAACGCTTTCGATGTATTCATCGGAAATCGTGAACGGCACCAGATCCGGTTCCGGGAAGTAGCGATAATCGTCCGCTTCTTCTTTGACACGCATCGTGGCGGTCGTACCTTTGCTTTCATCCCAGGTACGCGTTTCCTGTACAATTTTTTCGCCGTCTTCCAAGGCTTCCGCCTGGCGTTGGGCTTCATACTCGATGCTGCGTGCTACGCCGCGAATCGAGTTGATGTTTTTCATTTCCACTTTAGTGCCGAGTGTGGTTTCTCCGACCGGGCGAACGGAAACGTTAGCATCGCAACGCAGGCTGCCCTCTTCCATCTTGACGTCGGAAACCGCGATATATTCCAAAATCGAGCGGAGTTTTTCCATATACGCGGCAGCTTCGGCACCGCTGCGCAGATCCGGTTCAGAAACGATTTCCAACAACGGTACGCCGGTACGATTGTAGTCGACATTGGACGAATCGGAATCGGTAATGGTCGTGCCGCTGTGCACCAGTTTGCCAGCGTCTTCTTCCATATGGATACGGGTAATGCCGATGCGGCGTGTTTCACCGTCCACTTCGATATCCAAATAGCCGTGTTCGCAAATCGGCAAATCGTATTGCGAAGTTTGGAAGTTTTTCGGCAAATCGGGATAATAATAATTTTTACGGTCAAATTTCGTAAAGTTGGCGATTTTGCAGTTCAATGCCAGGCCGGCACGAATAGCAAAGTCGACGACTTTTTTGTTGAGAACCGGCAGCACTCCCGGCAGACCCAAGCAAACGGGGCACACATTCGAGTTCGGTTCCGCGCCGAATGTGGTTTTGCAGCCGCAGAAAATTTTTGTTGCCGTTTTTAATTCGGTATGGACTTCTAAGCCGATAACACTTTCGTACTTCATTACTTCACCTCTCCCAGAGCCGCTACTTTTTGCGTATCCGGCCGCGCCTGCTCAAATGTATAGGCCGCTTGCAAGAGCCGTTCTTCACTCAAGTTGGGGCCGATCAACTGCATCCCGATCGGCATGCCGTCGGCAAATCCGCAATTCATGCTGAGCGCCGGAATGCCCGCCAGATTGACCGGTACCGTGCAGACGTCTTCCATATACATGGCCAGCGGATCATTGATTTTATCACCGAAGCGGAATGCCGTATCCGGCACCGTCGGCGTAACTAAAATATCCGCTTTGGAAAACGCGTTGGCAAAGTCTTCTTTAATCAGTGTGCGTACTTTCAACGCCTTCATATAGTAGGCATCATAATAGCCGGCGCTCAATACATACGTGCCGAGCATAATACGGCGCTGCACTTCCGCCCCGAAACCTTCGGAACGGGTTTTTTTGTACATTTCAATCAAATTTTCGCCCGGTACGCGCAATCCGAAACCGACGCCGTCATAACGTGCGAGGTTGGAGCTGGCTTCCGCCGGTGCCACGATATAGTAAGCGGAAATAGCATATTTAGCGCGCGGCAATGAAACCGGAACGATTTCCGCACCCAATTCTTCATACGTCTTCAATGCATCTTCAACCGCTTTTTTCACTTCCGGTTTAATACCGTCCGTAAAATATTCCGCCGGTACGCCGATGCGCAAACCTTTGACATCGCTTCGCAGTGCGTTTGTATAGTCGGGGCGCTCCCCTGCGATACTCGTCGAATCCTTCGGATCGTGTCCGGCAATCGCATTCAAGACGATGGCGCAGTCGGTAACATCCTGCGTCAACGGTCCGATTTGATCGAGGGAAGAGGCAAATGCCAGCAGACCGTAACGGGAAACCAATCCGTATGTCGGTTTCAACCCGACCAAACCGCAATAGGAAGCCGGCTGACGAATCGATCCGCCGGTGTCCGAGCCCAATGCCCACAATGCCGAACGTGCCGCTACCGCCGCCGCGCTGCCGCCGCTGGAGCCGCCGGGCACGCATTCCGTATTCCACGGATTTTTGGAAGGGCCGTAGGCCGAGTTTTCCGTCGAGCTGCCCATCGCGAATTCGTCCATGTTCAATTTGCCGAGGGATACATAATCTTGCGCCTGTAATTTTTCAACGACCGTCGCATTGTAAGGCGCGATAAAATGTTCCAAAATTTTTGACGCTGCGCTGACCGGTTCACCGTCACTGCAAAGATTGTCTTTGAGTGCGCCCGGAACGCCCGCGAGAGGAGCAATCGTTTCGCCGGCGGCAATTTTATCATCGACTTTTTGGGCGGCCGCCAGTGCACGCTCATGCGTATCGTGCAGATAAGCGTGAATTTCCGGCTCCACCTTTTCTTTATGCTGAATAATCTGTTTTGTTAATTCCACCGCCGAGATCTCTTTGGCAAGCAGACGGCGATGACTTTCATGTATGGTCCACGCGTTCACAATAATCCTCCATCCCTACATAAGTTTCGGTACTTTGAAATAACGTCCGTCACGTTCCGGAGCGTTCTGCAAAGCCTTTTCATGATCCAGAGACGGTTGCGGAACATCTTCCCGCCACACATTAGTTAATTCCACCGCATGTACAGTCGGCGGAACATTTGACGTGTCCAATTCATTGAGTTCTTCCATATAGGTTAAAATCGTATTCAACGACTGACCCAGTGTCGCCGCCCGTTTCGGATCCCATTCCAAACGCGCAAGGTGCGCCACCTTAACCATTTCTGCCGCTGTTAATTCCATGGCATTCCCTCCTCATAATGGCTTTATTATAGCATAGCTGTTATTGGTATCGCGGGTAAAATCACGGTTCGATTTTCGCCACGGCATTTTCAAAATCGTCTTCCGTCCAAATGGTGATGCCGAGTTTCTCCGCTTTTGCCAGTTTGCTGCCGGCATCTTCCCCCGCCACAACCAGGGTTGTTTTACTGCTGACGGAGCTTGCCACCTCGCCGCCCTGCGCAACAATCAGATCCGCTGCTTGCGTGCGATTAAAGCGGGTCAGCTTTCCTGTTAAAACTACTTTTTCACCACTAAAAATGCCGTCCGCTGCCGGTTCACTTACTTCTTCATCGGTAACTACGCCGAGATCTTGTAATTTATGAATAAACGCAATGGATTGCGGCATTTGTAAATACGTATATAAACTCTCGGCAATCGTTTCCCCGATGCCGTCCACCGTCGCCAATTCCTGCGGTGTCGCCGTTTGTAATTTTTCATACGTCGGATATGCGGCCGCCAGCAGACGGGCCGCTTTCGTGCCGACATAGCGGATACCGAGTGCAAACAGTAAGCGTGACAGTCCGCGTTCCTTGGTTTCGGCAATCGCGTTCACCAGGTTTTCCGCGCGCTTTTTTCCGAACCGGGGCAGCTCTACGAGATCTTCCACGCGCAACGTATATAAATCCGCCGCGTCATGCAGTAAGCCGTGCTCCAACAACAAGTCAATCACTTTGGGACCGACTCCGTCCATATTCATTGCCTGGCGAGACGCAAAATGAATTAATTTTTCCCGCAGAATCCCCGGACAGCTCGGATTTTGGCAGCGGTACGCCACCTCTCCGGGAATACGTGTCACTTCACTGCCGCATACCGGACACTGGTGCGGCATTACAAACGCCGATTCACTGCCGTCACGGTCCTCGGTAATGACGCGAATAACCTCGGGAATGATTTCTCCCGCTTTGTGAATCAAAACCGTGTCCCCGACGCGAATATCCTTTTCCGCAATGTAGTCCGCGTTGTGCAAAGTCGCACGGCGTACCACCGTACCCGCGAGCGACACCGGTTCCAAATCCGCCGACGGTGTCAGCACGCCGGTGCGTCCGAGCGTCACGATGATATCCGTCACTTTGGTTTTCGCTTCTTCCGGCGGATACTTGTACGCAATCGCCCACCGCGGCGCTTTAGCCGTGTACCCGAGAACGCGTTGCTGCGCGAAATCATTTACCTTAATAACCAAGCCGTCGGTATCGTACGCCAAATCTCGCCGCGCCGTCTCCCAACGCTCGATTTCCGCGCCGATCTCTTCCACAGAATGCCAGAGATGATAGTTCGGATTGACGGAAAAACGATACTCCTGCAGTGTTTCCAATAACTCACGTTGTGACGTAATGCCGGTTTCTTCCGCATTGCCGATGGCGTACGCAAAGAAATCCAGTTTGCGCGCCGCGGTCACGCGCGGATCCAGCTGACGCAGCGAACCCGCGGCCGCGTTGCGACAGTTGGCAAACGGCGCTTCCCCATTTTCATCGCGAGCTTCATTGAGCTCGACAAACGCCTGGCGCGGCATATATACTTCCCCGCGAATGTCCAATCGCGCCGGCGCATTTTTTATAAACAACGGTAACGAGCGAATCGTCTTTACATTGGCGGTAACATCTTCACCGACTTCACCGTCACCGCGCGTCACGCACTGCGTCAAATGGCCGTTTTCATAAATCAGATTAATCGCCAGCCCGTCAATTTTAAGTTCGGTGACGTATTCTACTTGCGAGGCGCTGCCTAAACGCTCCTGAATGCGTTTAGCGAACGCATCGACCTCACCAATGTTGAATGCGTTCGCCAAACTGTACAAGGGAAACTGATGCGTTACTTTACTAAACGCCCCCGACGGTGCCGCCCCGACGCGTTGTGTCGGTGAGTCCGGCGTAATCAATTCCGGATGCGCTGTTTCCAATTCGACCAATTCCCGATACAATTTGTCAAATTCAAAATCGCTGATTTCCGGCTGATCAAGCACATAGTATAAATAGCTGTGGTGTTGTAACGTTTCGCGCAATTCCCGTGCGCGTTCAGCGGCAGTTTTCTCAACCATGGCTTACTCCTTTGTTAAAGGTGCGAATTTTACCATTACCAGGCGCACCTGCCGGCCCGGAAATTCTAATTTTAATTGCATGCGTTCGCCTTCACCGCGCACTTCCACCACCGTACCGAGCCCCCACTTCGTATGGCGCGCCCGATCGCCGACCCGCCAGTCATAGCGGGCGTTAACCTTGCCTTTCGGCGCGGTGACACCGACAGAAGCATTGCTGACTACACGTTGACCGGTTCGTTTCGCCCGATCGGCCTGTCCCCAACGGATACGGTTTTTATTTTCTTTCTTCTCCACCAGATCTTCAGGGATTTCACCGACAAAACGACTCACCAAGTACGGATTGGTGCTGCCGAACACAGTGCGGGAGCTGGCGTGCGTCAAATATAAAATTTTTTCCGCACGCGTGATCCCGACGTAGCATAAGCGCCGCTCTTCTTCCAGTTCATCCGGCGCGAAAAGCGTCCGCGCATGCGGGAAAAGTCCTTCATCCATACCGATCAAAAAGACGATGGGAAATTCCAAACCTTTGGCGCTGTGCAACGTCATCAAGGTAACCTTTTCGCTACTTTCTTCAAATGTATCGACGTCATTTACCAGCGCGACCTGTTCCAAAAAGCCTTGCAACGTGGGCTCTTCCGTTTCATCTTCGTAGGTTTTGGCAACGGACACCAATTCGCCGATGTTCTCGACGCGGCTTTGCGCGCGCGGATCCGTATCATTCAACAGACTGGTAATCAATTCGGTATGCGCCAACACTGCTTCCAACAAGTCGGTAACGCTTTCGGTCGTCGCCGTATTCATCAATTCCAACATCAAAACACTGAAAGCACTCAGCTTTTTGCGCGTACCGGCATTTAACGACTCAATTCCGTCCGCGGCCATAATCATTTCAAACAGTGACACGCCCTGTAACCGCGCGGCGTCCTTAACGCGGCTTACCGTAGTAGTGCCGATACCGCGCTTGGGAACATTGATAATGCGCTCCACGCTGACATCGTCGCGCGGATTTTGCAACACTTTTAAATACGCCAACACATCTTTGATTTCCTGGCGATCGTAAAAGCGCGTCCCCCCGACAATGGTATAGGCGATACCGCGTCGTACCAACGCTTCTTCCATAGCGCGCGACTGCGCATTGGTGCGGTACAACACCGCCATATCGCCGTATTTCGCGGGAGTTTCACTCACCAGACGCTGCATTTCACCGGCGCAAAACTGCGCTTCGTCCGTTTCGGAAACCGCTTCGTAGTAGTAAATCGGCTCGCCATCCGCCTGATCCGTCCAAAGATTTTTGCTGGGGCGGTGCTCATTATTTTCAATGACATGATTAGCCGCATTCAAAATTGTCTGTGTCGAACGATAATTCTGCTCGAGTTTCAATACTTTCGCCCGCGGATAATCCCGTTGAAAATCAATAATATTCTGCACATCGGCGCCGCGCCATGAGTAAATACTCTGGTCCACATCGCCGACCACGCAAAGATTTTGCTCGGGGCCGACCAGCATTTGGGTCAGAACGTATTGCGCGTGGTTAGTATCCTGATACTCATCGATCAAAATATAACGAAAGCGGTTCTGATACGCCTTACGCACATCCGCATGACGTTGCAAAATAACCGCCGGCAGTAGCAACAGATCATCGAAATCCAACGCATTGTTGGCTTGCAATATCGCTTCATAGCGAGCGTAAACTTCAGCGGCTTTTTCCGCAAAGAAATCGTCCGCCGCCTCTTGCGCCACCCGCGCGTTTTGCAAATTATTTTTCGCATTGGAAATGCGCGCCTGCAACGCATTCGGCGCAAACTGCTTATCGTCGAGGTTCATCTCTTTTAAAATGCCTTTGACGACCTGCTGGCTGTCTTGCGCATCATAGATCGTGAATTGGCGCGTATACGGCGGTATGACATCGATTTCGCGCCGTAAAAAACGCGCGCCAAACGAGTGGAAAGTGCTGATCCACATATGATCCGCTGACGCTCCCACTAATTTTTTCACGCGCTCTTTCATTTCCTTCGCCGCTTTATTGGTAAAGGTAATCGCCAAAATTTCCTGCGGCGAAATCCCCTGCTCCAGCATGTACGCAATGCGACTGGTTAAGGCTTTGGTTTTGCCCGAACCGGCGCCCGCCAAAATCAAAACCGGGCCTTGAATCGTTTGCACGCCTTCGCGCTGCTTATCGTTCAATGAAGTAAAGTAATCTGTCATCCGTTCTCCCAAGAAAAAAAGGTTGCCGGAGCAACCTTTTTATAATGCCCCCAGCAGTGGCGGAGCGACCTGTTTTTTACGCGACATCACGCCCGGCAAATGCAATGTTTGCGCGTTGCCTTTGGCCTGAAACGCCGCTTCGATCGCGGTTTCCACCTGACTGGTGTACAGCAGATCCGTCGATTCCTCTAAAATATCCGTGACCATCAAAAAGGATGCCTCATAATTATGGGCGGCGCGATCTTCTTCCAGCAAGCGTAAAAGCTCGTCGCGTTGCGCCAAAATCGGTTGCGTATCCATGACGGAAAGCTGGGCAATACTGAATGTTCCTTTTTTGCCATCAAATTCTTTTTTATCGGTCTGGACCAATTCCGCTACCGTTTTGTCGGAAAGATCGGCACCGGCTTTGAGCATGTCCATGCCGTATTTTTCATAATCGACGTCGGCGATTTGCGCCAATTCTTGCACGGCTTTACGGTCCCGTTCCGTGCACGTCGGCGAGCGGAACAACAGGGTATCGGAAATAATCGCCGACAGCATCAAGCCCGCCATTTGTCGCGGAATTTCAATGTCGCACTGCTGATAGAGCGAATATAAAATCGTTCCCGTGCAGCCGACCGGTTCAATGCGTATTAAAATCGGCTGATCCGTCGTGAAATCGCCGAGGCGATGGTGATCAACCAATCCCTGCACATCCGCGTCAGTCATGCCGTCTACGGCTTGCTTGCTTTCATTGTGATCGACTAAATACATCGGCTGACCGGCTTCTACCCGCGTCACCAGCTCCGGCGCTTCGCTGCCGAAGTAGTCCAATGCAAATGCCGTTTCTTTATTGATTTCGCCGGCGCGAATCGCTTTGGCTTCTTTCCCCTGCGCCCGTAACCAGTGAGCGCAAACCAACGCGGAACAGATCGTATCCGTATCCGGACTCTTATGGCCCGACACTAAAATCATTTCTGCCATTTTGTCACCTCATCATTTGAATTAAAATATTCTGCTATTTATTATACCATGAAGCACGTTAGCATTCAGAAAAAGAGCCCGTCAAATGACCGGCTCTTTCTTCTTATTCCTTGCTTTTTTTGCTGTTGTTACCAATGCTTTCAATCGCAACGAAGAGCATCGGAATCATGAAGATTCCCAACGCCGTCGCCGTCAACATGCCAAAGACGACTGTCGTGCCCATTTCACTGCGCGAAACGCTGCCCGCGCCGGTGGAAAGCGCCAACGGTAAACAACCCAAAATAAATGCCAATGAAGTCATCAGGATCGGGCGCAAACGAATTTTAGAAGCCTCGATGGCTGCTTTGACGTGATCCATGCCGTGATCCACGCGGATTTTGGCGTACTCCACGATCAAAATCGCGTTTTTCGCAGCCAATCCGATAATCGTCAGCAGACCGATCTGGAAGTAAATGTCGTTGTTGATGTTAAAGAGCCAGCCGAAGAAAGCCACTCCCAAGAATCCGGCCGGTACCGAAAGAAGTACGGAAAACGGAATTTTCCAGCTTTCGTACAAAGCGGCCAGCGAAAGGAATACGAACAGCAGCGCCAATGACATGACGTACAGCATTTGGTTGCCCGCTTTGATTTCCTGCGCCGACTGATCCGCAAACTCAAACCCGTAACCGGAGGGCAAGACTTCCGCCGCTACTTCCTGCAACGCTTGGAGCGCTTGACCGGAACTGTAGCCGTTCGCCGAGTTGCCGCCCACTTTGATCGCCGGGAAATTATTATAGCGAGTCAAAATAGCGACCGACCCGCGTTGTTCCGGCGTAATAAACGAACTCAACGGCAGCATTTCACCTTGCTGATTGCGTACCGTCAATTCACGGTTGGCATTCGGCGACATTCTGAATTCCTGATCCGCTTGCGCGATCACTTTATAACTCTTACCGAACGCGGAAAAGTCGTTAATCTGCGTGCCTCCGTAGAACATGGAAAGCGCCGCATTGATATCGGAAACGTTAACGCCGGATCGTGCCGCTTTATCGCGATCTACATTAAAGTGGTACGCCGGCGTATCCATGCGGAATGTCGTATATGCCGAAGCGATTTCCGGTCGTTGATTGACTTTGGCCAAAAATTGCTGCGCGACTTCAAACATTTTCTCCGTACTGTCGCCGCTGCGATTTTGCAAGTACATCGTGAAACCGCCGGTCGCCCCCAAGCCCGGAACCGGTGGCGGGTTCATGGCAATCACATTGGCTTCCGGCGTTTGGAAGCCGAAACCGAACGCTTTACCGACGAGCGCCTGAACGCTCTGATCGTCGTCGGTACGTTCATCCCAATGCTTCAATGTGACAAATGCCATACTGCTGTTTTGCTTCAGGCCGCCGGACAATATATCAAACCCGGTAACGCCCATAACGTGCTCCACGCCCGGCTGTTGCATCATATAGTCCATATACTTTTGCACGACGGCATCAGCACGTTGCGAGGTAGCCCCCTCGGGAAGTGATATCGAAGTTATGAAATATCCGTTATCTTCATTCGGCACGAATGCACTCGGCATTTGCATGAAGAAGAACAGACCAACGATAGTCACTGCCGCCAGACTTAAAATCGCCACGCCGAGTTTATGTACGAAACTATCCAACGCGTTTCCGTACGATTCGACGAGTCGATCAAATTTCTCGTTAAACGCATGGAAAAAACGATCATGGAAAGTTTCTTTATTCAAATTGTCATTTTCCGTCAGCAACATCGCGCACAGCGCCGGCGTCAAGGTCAGCGCGACAAAGGCGGAAATCCCTACGGAAACGGCAATCGTCAACGCGAATTGCTTGTACAGCACGCCCATAATGCCGCCCAGAAAAGCAACCGGTACGAATACCGCGATCAGAACGACCGCGACGCCGATAACCGGTCCCTGAACTTTTTCCATCGCGAGAATGGTTGCTTCTCGCGGCGATTTATGATTGTACCGCATTTCATACTCGACCGCTTCCACGACGACGATCGCGTCATCGACAACGAGACCGATCGCAAGTACCATCGCAAAAAGCGTCAACGTATTAATCGTAAAACCCAACACGGTAAAAGCGGCAAATGTACCCAGCAACGATACCGGCACGGCGATCATCGGAATCAACGTTGAATGCCAGTTCTGCAAGAACAAGTAGACGATGATCAATACTAAAATCAACGCTTCCACAAAGGTATGCAATACCGCTTCCAAAGAGGCCGAAACGAAATCGGTATTGTCGATGACGATATTATAGGTCATGTCATCGGGGAACGTTTCCTGCGCTTTAGCCAGTTCCGCCTTAATCGCATTGATCGTTTCCAGCGCGTTCGCGTCACTCGTCAGCGAAAAAGCGATGCCGGCGGTAGGTTTCCCGTCCGCGCGGGCGATAAAGTTATAGTCCGCGGCATCGAGTTCGACGCGCGCCACATCTTTCAAATGCACCACGCTGCCGTCGGGATTCGACCGGAGTACAATTTCTTCAAATTGCTGCGGGTCCGTCAACCGCCCGTCCACCGTAATCTGGTATTGAAACTGTTGGGTTTCGGGCGAGGGATTTAGACCGATAGAACCGGCCGACGCTTCCTGGTTTTGCATCCGCACGGCCGCGGCGATATCACTCGCATTAATTTTATATTGCGCCATGCGCGCCGGATTTAGCCATACGCGCATCGCATAATCGGAGCCGAACTCCTGAACATTGCCGACCCCGGGGATCGATTTCAACGTATCCATGTAGTTCAAACTGAAATAGTTCTTCAGGAACGTCGGATCATAGGTGCCGTTCGGACTGGTCAAATTGATGACCAAGGCCATATCGCTCGTTGATTTTTTGACGTTTAAGCCCAATTGCCGCACGATATCCGGCAGCATGGCTTCCGCCTGCGCCACTCGGTTTTGCACCTGAACGGAAGCGAAGTCGGCGTCCGTACCCGTTTCAAATTGAACGGATAATGAATACATACCGATAGACGAACTTGACGACACCATACTGTCAAAATCATCCACGCCGATAATTTGCTTTTCAATCGCTTCCGCTACCGATTCACTCAATACCTGGGAGCTCGCGCCGGGATACATCGCGCTGACCTGTACATTCGGCGGCGCAATGACCGGGTACCGGTCCACCGGCAAACCGAACATCGCCAAACCGCCGACGATCGAGATAACCAGAGCGATAACGATGGCAAAAATTGGTCGGTCAATAAAGAATCTTGCCACAATTTCCTCCTTACTGCTTGCCGGCAGCAGGAGCTGCCTGTTTCGTCCGCGGATGTTCTACTTCATCACGCGAGAGCATTTTCACTTGGACTGTCTGACCGTTACGTACTTTGGCTTGTCCCTCGACCACGACCGTGTCACCGGCGACAATACCGGAGGTAATGACGACATACGGACCGTACGTCGCGCCCACTTCCACCGGGCGTTGCGACACTTTATGTTCCGCGTCCACCACGGTCACGATTTTCTTGTCCAATAAAGGTTGTACCGCTTGCGCCGGAATCAAAATGCTGTTGCGCGCGATTTCCGTGTCGGAAATAACCTGTACAAACATACCCTGACGCAGTATTTGTTGCGGATTCGTAAAGCTTGCTTTGACGGTGAATTGACCGCCGCCACCCGACATGTCCTGATCGATTACAACCACCTGACCGGTTTCACCGTACTGCGAACCGTCAGCGAGCTGCAATTTCAATTCCTGTCCCCACGCGCCGGACGAATTTTGCCGCTGCGTCATTTTTAAATACTCCGCTTCCGTCAGATCAAACGTAACGAAAATCGGATCCGTGGATGAAATCGTCACCAACGGCGTTTGGCCTGCCGCAACAAAATTCCCCACCGGTAAATCATCGACCCCGAGCGTGCCGCTGAACGGCGCGCGTACCACCGTATCGGCGACGTTATCGCCGGCAATGGAGGCCTGCGCTTCGTTGGCTTCCACCACAGCGCGATATTGTTCTACCAGTGCCTGTTGCCGCGTAAATTGCTGATCGGAGATCGCGCCTTGTGCAATCAACGTGCGGTACCGCTCCAGATCCTGCACGGCGCTTTCATAGTTCGCACGGGCTTGCGCCGTATTGGCCTGCGCCGCCGCCAACGAGGATTGGTATTGACGAGCGTCAATGCGGTAGAGCGCCTGACCTGCCGTCACCTGCTGCCCGCCCTGCACATATTTTTCGACAATATAGCCCGTCACGCGCGCCTGTACCGGCACCTTTTGCTGGGCTTCCACATGGCCGCTGTATTGCTGCAAAAGCGGCGTATCCGACTGGAATGCGGTGAACGCATTCACAAGCGTCGGCGGCTGTTGTCGCGCTGCCGCGCCGGCCGCTTTTTTCTGGTATGCGCCATAACCCCAAAAAAGTAACGCCAGGATCACTACCGCGCCGAGCGCCATCCAAATATGCTTACGTTTCATCATGTCCCTCATTTCTTCGGCAAAATGCCGGTAAGTACGACTGCGATACTGTCTTCCAGAGACTTCATATATTGTTTCGCATCATTATTTTCTACATACTTGCTCGTCGCGAACACCATGAGCGATTTTAAGATAAAAATCAACACCTGAACATCCGGTGTCGTGATATTCCCTGCCTCGTTTTGCCGCGTGAGATAGGCTTCCAAACACTTCCATTCATTTTCCGAACGCGCAAGCAATTTTTCTTTGACATTCGGATAATGGCGTAACAGTAAACCCAGCAGTTCACTGGTTATAATCGGGTAATCTTTAGACGACGGAATAAAATAATCATGCAAAAACCGTTCCACCGGGATTTCCGCATCCTCCATTAATTTGTGGTGGTATTCTTCCCAGCGATCCATGCGCACCAAAAAAATCGTCTCAATTAACTCTTCCTTTGAAGCGAATTGTTCATACAATGTACGCTTGCTCATGTTGAGCGCCGCGGCGAGCTCATCCATCGTAAACTTGGTGCCGCGTCGGGTAATGACTTTTTCTGCCGTTTTTAAAATTTTGTCTTTCATTAATTCCTATGTTTGAAAACTAAATTATTTTTTCAGTACCAGTTTATTGTAACAAGCTTTATGAGTCAATGTCAATCAAATAGGCGGCTAATCATTAGCCGCCTATTTGCGAATTTTTCATTCATTTATGTAAATTTTTCAAGCTTACTTTAACTACCGCTTTACGAATCGAGGCGGGTTCTTGCGGCGCCAGCAAAGGTCGATGCAAATCCTCCGGTGTGAAAATGCTGAAACGTCCCGCTTGATGATGAATCGTTGCGCCCGAGGCAAGCGATTCCGCCGCATAGAAGTACACATCATCATCCGGGCGGTCTTCCTCTACCTTTCCCAAAAGCAGCGGCGCCCACTCCACATTTTCCGCGCCGCTAACTACATATTGGATATCAAGATGGCGGCGATGTGCTTCCCAGCGACATTCTTCCACAGACTTCGTCATGCCCGTTTCGATATTCATGTAATCGCCGTCATACAGCTCCATCCGTCCATCCGTCATTTCGTCCCAATTCGCATTGCGAAGCATCTCCAAATATTTATAAACGCGTTCATGTAGATGATCCTGATACTTCCGCAATAAACTTATTTCGCCGCTAAACATACATATTCCCCCTTTGTGCTCTTGCTTTCATTATATCTTTGCTCGTCGTTTACGCAAATAAAAAAGCCAAATGACTTCGTCACTCGGCTTTTCGTGTCAATATGTGAAAATTATGGTGCCGGAGAAGGGACTTGAACCCCCACGGTTTTACCCGCCTGATTTTGAGTCAGGTGCGTCTGCCATTCCGCCACTCCGGCACGTCTTTCAATGTGACAATACTACCATACTTTGACCGCGCTCGTCAATATTTTTTATGTATTTTGTAAAATCAGCTTGTTTGACAATCATTTCGTTGGCTGTCAAAATAGATTTATCAACTGGTAAGGAGGTCTCCGTGAACACTTCAACTTGGCAAAAAAATCGTTGGTGGTATGTACTTCTCGCCGCCCTTATTCTGGTGGCCGGCGTCCTTTTATTTTATTACGGCTACTATATTCGCACTCCTAAATATGCGGTCATGGACGCGGCCGATGCGGCGCGCGAGCACAATCTGACTCGCTTTGAACGGCGCGTCGATATTGATACGCTGGTGCAAGACGGCTTCGATGACGTCTTTCGCGACAGCGCCAACGCCGGTACAAGCATGCCGGCGGCTATTGTGTACGCCATGCGGCCCATTTTTATTCAGGCCCTGAGCCACGCCTTGCGCTCGCAAATCGATCAGAAAAACTCCGCGCCGATCATTTCCATTCCGCTGGTTACGAACGAAAAGGACGCGCCGCCGTCCAATTACGAAGTCACTGACATCCAAACGCTGACATCGGAAGACACGAACGCGGAAGTCCTTGTCCGTCTCCGTGAAATTAATCGTGACCGGTACATTCCGTTGCATTTATTGCTGGTGAAAGATTCCACCGGTTTTTGGCGCATTAAACGTTTGCAAAATGCCGCCGAAGTCTATGATGCGTATCGTCAAATCAGCGGTGCCACATTATTGCCCGCCGCACCGGCACCCGCAAAATAAAAAAGAGCCTCAGGGCTCTTTTTTTATGGCTCAATTTTCAAAAGTTACCAACGAGTCGATAATATCGGCGACAAGTTGGGCGCTGTGCTGCGTTTTTTGTTGATCGCCTGTATACCAAGTCGCTTTCCCGGCAAAAAATTCGCGTGTGACCGGCACCAGCTGCTCCCGTAAAATCCATTTTGCGCAGCCGATCTTTTCCAAGTGCGCCGCGTTCGCTTCCTCTTGCCCCGGAATAGCGTCCACCAATAACATCGGCAAATGCATTGTCATCGCTTCCGTCGTGGTCAACGCCCCCGGCTTCGTCACCAATAATGACGCGCGAGCCATCAGTCGCGGGATTTCATTCGTGTATCCGTACAACTCCAGCGGCACGCGCAACTCGTCTCGCATTTCCTGAATTTCATCAAACAGCGTGAAATTTTGTCCTGTCACAACGATAACGCGCTGCACCGCTTCCACTTGCGTCAGGCGCCATAAAATATCCTTCACCGCGCCCAGACCGGTGCCGCCCCCCATGATCAAAACGGTCCCCGGTTCGCGCAGAGAGGCTTTTCTCATCTCATAAAACCGCTGCATAATCGGGATGCCTGTTACAAACACGCGTTCTTTTTCAATGCCCGCCGCGATCAGTTCGCCACGCACTTGTGCCGACGGTACACAATACGCCGTGATGTTTTTATACACCCATAATTGGTGTAAATCAAAGTCCGTAATCACCGTCACAATCGGGATGTGGAGCTCGCCTTTTTCCACCAACTTAGCGGCCGCCGCCGCGGGAAACGGATGCGTCAACACCAACGCGTCCGGCGACAACACTTCCAGTAAATGCCGCATGCGACTGCGAAACGTGCGCGCCAGCAGGCTACGAACCTGTTTACCGCCGTGCCGACGTTGCGATTGATGGTATAAAAGATCATAAATCAGCGGAAATAAATCGATCATCTTGATATATGTCTCGCGCATCCAATAATCAAGCGATATCATATCACGCGACAAAAAATCCAACGATTGCACGCGATATCCCGTAGGATGCCGTTTCAACGCTTCCGCCACCGCGCGCGCCGCCTGTACGTGCCCTTGCCCAATCGACGCGGAAAGAAGACAAACTTTCGGTTTATACTTCATATTTCTCCTTTATAAATTATTCTTTCTATTAGCATAAGTATAGCATGTCGCCGTGAAAGAGATACGCAATGAAATATTAACAGACAGTAAAAAAATGATCCCTAATCGACTAAGCCATATGTTGTAATCGCTCCAAACGTGGGCCGCGTATGCAAAGCGCTACCTCTTTCGCCTTGCGGCCAAACGGAAAATATGACGCTGCGCGCAAACTACATCCCCACTCTCCGGTCATACCCTTTGCACCGTTATGCTGAAAGCAAATAAAAAAAGACGCCGCAAGCGTCTTAATTAACAAATAAATATTTGAACAAAAACCGCCGCGCCGGTGCGCATTAGTGATTTCTTTTTTGTGAGTCTGTCCGGCGTTGTCATCGTTGTTTGAGATGGATTGGATATGACACTACTCTCAAGCCATTGGAAGTGTTTTAGTTGTGAAGAGAGCGGTTTGAGATGGATTGGATATGACACTACTCTCAAACGCGTTAAGCGTTCCAATACCGATGCGGTCAGTTTGAGATGGATTGGATATGACACTACTCTCAAACAGCGTCGATTGCGTCCAGTGCGCCTATTGCGTTTGAGATGGATTGGATATGACACTACTCTCAAACGTGCGTGAAAAATGCCCCAAATGCGGCGGCGTTTGAGATGGATTGGATATGACACTACTCTCAAACCACGGGGTTTGCTCTAAAGGTAAGCGGTGAGTTTGAGATGGATTGGATATGACACTACTCTCAAACTGCTTGTCATTCAGCCACGCGCCGCACAGTGTTTGAGATGGATTGGATATGACACTACTCTCAAACGGCTTTCACATCGTTTGCCTTGTCTGCCTTGTTTGAGATGGATTGGATATGACACTACTCTCAAACGAATAACCACCAAATAAAAAAGCCGCCAAGTTTGAGATGGATTGGATATGACACTACTCTCAAACAGTTTCGGAAATTTCCGCATCACCATACCCGTTTGAGATGGATTGGATATGACACTACTCTCAAACTGCGGCTTTGTTCATGCTCGTAAACGCTTTGTTTGAGATGGATTGGATATGACACTACTCTCAAACTCCTTATACTTTGATTCCGCGCGAGATGAGGTTTGAGATGGATTGGATATGACACTACTCTCAAACGGGGACTTCCGTCAGCTTACCGTTTCTGATGTTTGAGATGGATTGGATATGACACTACTCTCAAACTTGTACACTTTTGTTTCATAGTTGATGAATGTTTGAGATGGATTGGATATGACACTACTCTCAAACAAACGCACTGCTCCGGCGAATCGACTTCAGGTTTGAGATGGATTGGATATGACACTACTCTCAAACATGACGTTATTATCGAATAGCGTGTCACCGGTTTGAGATGGATTGGATATGACACTACTCTCAAACGAAACGCGCGTTGACTTTTCAAAGTACGTTGTTTGAGATGGATTGGATATGACACTACTCTCAAACACCTTTGAAGCGAGCGACTTTATTCATCTTGTTTGAGATGGATTGGATATGACACTACTCTCAAACGAAGAGATGGCGAAACGCACGATTATCAATGTTTGAGATGGATTGGATATGACACTACTCTCAAACATGCGAACGTCAGCTTTTAATCCATTAGCTGTTTGAGATGGATTGGATATGACACTACTCTCAAACGCGGGGACTGTGTTCATGCTTGCCAAACAGGTTTGAGATGGATTGGATATGACACTACTCTCAAACCGGCCGCATGATGTGGAAATCGTATGAAATGTTTGAGATGGATTGGATATGACACTACTCTCAAACGTAGACCATTACGTCATACGCGACTGATTCGTTTGAGATGGATTGGATATGACACTACTCTCAAACGCCGGCTTCCAGCCGTGCTGTTTGGCAAGCGTTTGAGATGGATTGGATATGACACTACTCTCAAACTCCTCTTTTACGCTTAAAGCGTAATTATTGGTTTGAGATGGATTGGATATGACACTACTCTCAAACCCCGGAAGAAAGCGGGCAATAGCCAACTTGGTTTGAGATGGATTGGATATGACACTACTCTCAAACGGCATGGATATAGTGTTCGTTGTCATCCGAGTTTGAGATGGATTGGATATGACACTACTCTCAAACTAATGTTGTGTTTAATTTATACCATTAGCTGATTTCACACAAATCCTGATCCACTATATATAGTTTCTCATATTTTGTGACGATAGGCGGCACGCTCCTTTCCAAAAATAAAACAGATATTTCCTGTTCGCTAATTTCTTTTAAAAACACCTCCGATTCTGTATCGGTAAATATGTTTCTTACATTATACATGACCACGCATTGCGCGCCTGTCAACCGGCGTAATGCGCGGATGTATTCATAGAGTCGCTCCGGCACGGAGTCTTTAGTTAACTCCAGTTGCAATTGTCCCAATTTGAAGATCTCTGTCATGCCGATAGAATCCGCCATTGTGAGCGGATATGCGGATTGCATATTCACATGCTGCAAAAATTGAAGTATCTTTGATTCCACTTCTTTGTAATATTCAAAGTCTAGCGTCTGTACTTCTTTTTCAAGGAATTTGTACAAAGCGGTGCGCATTTTATGATCATTTTCGCACAGCTGAAACGGATTATGAATGATTGAAAGGTATTTCCCGATAGACTTTTCTTCATAATTTTCCGTTAAAAGAAACTTTCCTGCTTCACCTTCACTTTGCGCAATCACTTCCGCTACCAATGTGCGATACAAAAGCGGATGCTCCAAAACGACGAGATTATTATGGGCAAGGTCGATCGGCGCATCGAAAACCGGGTGGCTTAAGATCATAGAATAACCACCTTTTCATCGGTATCAATCACGTTACTGCTATATTCCCCTACCAAGGTTTCCATGTTTTCAAATTGTTTTTCCGTCACGCGTAATATTTGTACCAATCCGTTCACCGGCTTTTCATGCCGCAGACGATTGGTGATTTGCTCGGAAATGGTTGTCGTAAGCGCAATTTTCGTATACACCGATTCCTGCAGCATAATAAATCCCATCTCCAGCAATATTTTGCGAAACCGTCTGTATTCCCGTAAATCCAATGATGTTTCCGTCGGTAGGTCAAAGAGCACCAGAATACGCATAAATCTATAACTCATGGTTGAAAAAATACACTTGCGAAATATCATTATGATTCAACGCCTGAAACACCGAATTCACATACATGCGAATGGCGTTAGGCACGCTTTGCTTTTGCCCGCGAAGGGTCACTTCCTTCGTCACGAGACGTTGCATCATATGTTTTTCCTCCACGGCAAATTGTTCCCATTCTTTTTCTCTGACAAATGCGTCTACAACCGGTCGCCACGGCTCCATAAGATCGGATGACAAGTTGAAATGATTATGCTGACTGTCATGAAAAATCCCCAATTCGGTAAGATAACCGGCAATTTTAATTTCACGGGAAAAAATGGAAATAATAATCTGATAACCGTAGTTCAATGCGGCATTTTGCGCCGTCTCGGCTGCGCGCGTAAATCCTTTGCCCAAAAGTGCGGGAAAATATTCTTTGGCGGCGAGACTTTCCCGATGAGTGGCGTCGCCGATTTCGACTTGCGTCTCATACTGTGCCAGCTTCGCCACTGCATCGGTCGCATCCGAGCAAAAATGGGCCAATGTTTTCCGCTGATTCATAATCTTTTGCCGGATAATCTGTTGCCATAAAAGTTTCTTTGTTGTCTCTTGCCAACCCATTTGCATCTGTATTTTGCGGGAGCAGTCATGGCATCCGTAATAAGGTAGGATTTCCCCCTGCGGATCATGGTGTTCATCGCAAATGATAATCCTGCTTTCTTGCGCCAAAAGCGCGCTGATGAGAGATGTGGTGATCGAAACTTGCAGTGTTTCGATCACCAGCGCTCCCAATTCCGTCAGGCTGATTTTTTCCACGTGGTCGATGCTGCGAACCACCATGTAGTTCAAACGCAATTCAAGTTTTGCCGGCTTTGTGATGACAACTGTGCGCCAGCTCATGGCTGATTCAAAATGGTCCGATTGGTAAAGAGACCGGTGGGCGATTCATTAATCAAAATGACGGAGTGATCCGTAATGTCTTTACTTATTTTGATAACTCCGGCACCGCCTTTACCACCAATCAAGCGAAGATCCACGCCCCTTGTATTGCTGCTGAACGAAATCACTTGAAGTAAGAGATGGACCTTTTCTTCCGTCTTCAATCGCAAAAATCTTTCGAATACAACTTGTCTCAAAAATGCGTCCTTCTCTTTTGTATCCAGTTCGTGCGATCTCGTTGTCTCATCCTCTGATAATTCAATTTTTTCGCCTTTCAGTATTCCGTTTAAAGTTCCCAGGCGATTACGGAACTTACCCGTAACAATTTGTTCCACCACGGATTTCCACAGTGTAATCCACTCTTCATCGGTTATTTTTATTCGGCTTTCCACTTTTTGAGCAATATCATCGGAAATTTTAGTAACTCTTTTTAGTATGCTTAGCTCCCGGTTGGCAAGAAACAGGGATTGTGCATCCGCCATTGTAATCCTATCACCCGATCGTGATGTCAAAAGGAATGGATATCCATCAAATAAAATCTTACTGCCGAATTTTATGTTT
>NZ_CABSTC010000014.1:0-23609 GCF_902480485.1 uncultured Negativicoccus sp.
ATCTCAATATTTATTATGTTTTAATTATATCATCTTAAAAGGAAGATGCAATTTTATAAAAATTTAACTCGCAGTATTTATTTCGCGTAGCAAAAAAGCGCGACATGGTCGCGCTCTGTTTGGTTAAAATGGCGGAGAGGGTGGGATTCGAACCCACGGCCCCTTGCGGGATCACCGGTTTTCAAGACCGGCTCCTTAAACCACTCGGACACCTCTCCAAAGTTGTGACTTCTCTATTCTACCGAAATCGTTGCCAAAAAGAAAGAAAATTATAAATAATGACGTCGCCAGAGAATGAAAAGCGCCACTACCGTTGAGACGAAAGCGATGCCGAGGACATCCCAAAAACCGATCATCTGACCTTCCCAAGGCACGCCCGTGTTGATTCCCCACAGGCTGAATACCGCCGTCGGCACGGCGAGCAAAATCGTCACCGAGGTGAGCAGCTTCATGACCTGGCTCAAGTTGTTGCTGATGATGGAGGCGAACGTGTCCATCATGCTGTTCGAGTTTTGCGAATACATTTGAACCATTTCGATCGCCTGCTTGTTTTCGATGATGACGTCTTCGAGCAGATCTTCGTCTTCCTCGTACATCTTCAAAAGCGGGCGCGGCTGCACGTTGTTGCGCAGACGCAGGAGGCGTTCCATCACGACGCCGTTCGCTTTGAGCGCGCTGGTGAAATACGTGAGTGATTTCGAAAGTTCGAGCAGTTGGAAAAATTCTTTATTTTCCGCCGTTTCCCGCAAGCGGGCTTCGATGACGTCGGTGCGCTTGTTGATTTTTCCCAAGGCTTGTAAAAAGAGCGTCGCGGTCCGGTTCATCAGTTGGAACAGAAAGCGCGTCTTTTTGTACGTGCGGAATGTGTTGTACGTATTGCCGCGAAACGGCGCGAGCACGGCGCTTTCTTCAAGGCAGACCGTGATGAAATGCTTTTCGGTAATAAAAATACCGAGCGGCAACGCGTCATAGCTGTCTTCCGTTTCCCGCACGACCGGCGTATTGATGACGACGAAAATGTAATCGTCTTCCAATTCCACGTGGGAACGTTCTTCCGGGTCCAATGCCGAACGGAAATCTTCAATCGGAATCGGCGTAATCTTGGCCAGACGGACCAATTCCTCTTCCGTCGGATTCACGACGTTAAGCCAGGAGCCTTTTTCCGCCGCTTCCGGCACGACCTCCTGCAGGATTTGATCTTCGTCATGTTTGTACGCGATGAGCACCGTTCCACATCCTTTCATTTCCGTCTTGTCATGAACGCTCCGCGGGCGAAAATATCCCCGCACAGACATGCTTATTATACAATACGAAGGCGCAAAACAAAAGTACCGCGCCGAAAGAAAACTTGTAAAGTAAAAATAAATACGTTATAATATATAAGCTGTGTATCGAAAGATACCGCTCCTAGCCCTTTGTACGAAAGGGCCATATGTCCAAAAGAGGAGGTGTCCAAATGAACAAAAACTATGAAGTCATGTTCATCATCAATGCCGGACTGGACGAAGAGGCAGCTGACGCGATTGTGAAACGCGTCGAAGACCTCATCACCAAAAATGGCGGCACGGTGAACAACATTGACCGCATGGGCAAACGTCGTCTCGCTTACGAAGTCCAAAAGCAGACCGACGGCAACTATGTGCTCGTTGAATTTGCCATTGATCCGGCGCAGATCAAAGAAATCGACCGCGTCATCAAGATCAATGAAAAAATCATTCGTCATTTGATTGTCAAACAGGACAAATAAGTCCGGAGGTAGACTATGAATTCCGTACAAATCATCGGCAACCTCACCAGGGATCCTGAAGTTCGTTACACGAAAACAGGAAAACCTGTCGCATCGTTCACCGTTGCGGTCAACCGCAGCTGGGTCAGCGTGCAGGGGGAAAAACGAGAAAGTACAGATTTTATTCCGGTCGTTGCGTGGGGCAAACTCGCCGAGCTCGTCGGCAACCGCCTGAAAAAAGGCACCCGCACATTCGTCGAAGGTCGCTTCCAAACCCGCTCGTATGAGACGCAGGAAGGCGAGAAACGCTACATCACCGAAGTCGTAGCGAACCTTGTCGCGCCGAACGTCGATTACGACAAGCAGCCGTCCGCTGCGCCGGAACCGCGCGCTGACTACAGTCAGTTCGGTGCTCAGCCGCAAGCCGGCGGCAACTTTGGTAACCAGCCGGGCGGACCAGTGTTCGGTGGTAGTGGCAACGACGACGATATCCCGTTCTAACGCAAGACCGATAGGGAGGCAAATTATGAGAAGAGATCGTCAACGTCGACCGCGCCGGAAAGTTTGCGCCATTTGCGCCGACAAAATCCAGCACGTCGATTATAAAGATATCAATTTACTGCGTCGGTTCACTTCCGAACGCGGCAAAATTCTGCCGCGCCGTGTGACCGGTGCCTGCGCGAAAGATCAGCGCAAAATCAATCGGGCGATTAAACAGGCTCGCGCGATTGCGCTCTTGCCGTTTTCGGTAGATTAATCAAAACCGCCTTCGGGCGGTTTTTTGTACGTAAAAGGCCATCGATATTACAAGTATGTTGGTAATGTCGATGGCCTTTTTAGCAAGACGGCATTTACGGAAGGTTTGATGACAGACGGGCAAATTAACGGCCCTGCATGCCGATGCGATTTTATTTCAGCGGCCGAGCAGAGGATCCATGACGGCGGTGAAGTAGCCGGCGATTTCTTCAGGCGTTTGACGCATGTCATTTTCAATCCACCAGTGAATGGTCTCGACAAAAGTGCAGGCGAAATGGTTGCGCAAAAAATCAGAGGGGACGGCGGGCCGTTCGCCTTCTTCGTGATTGAGCCAATATTCGCCGAGTTGCAATTTCAGATGCTCTTTGAGATAACGCAAAAAGATATCGCGACTGTCGGAACGCAAGAGCCGCATAAAGGCTTCGCGTTGATTACTGATGTGGTAGAGAATGTGCGTGGTGTACGCGCGGTAGCCGTTGCCTTGCGGCGTGAATTCGGGAATGGGGCAATGCACGCCGACGCCGGCGAAAACATGGCCGAAGAGTTCGGTCAAAAGCGCTTCCATGAGCGCCTCTTTCGTGGGAAAGTGGGAGTAAAATGTACTGCGCCCGATATTGGCGGCGTCGATGATTTGTTGCACGGTGATTTGCGCGTAACGGCGGCGGGTTAAAAGTTCGGTGAACGCCTGAAAAATGGCGTTGCGCGTTTTGATTTGACGGCGATCCATACTATTTCCTTTCCGCGTCGACGCAAAAAATTGCGCGCGCCAGCGATTATTTTATTGAACAAATGCAAGATTCTATTCAGTAACGAACGATTCCTCTTGTTTGCGTCTGGTCAAGGCACTGAATATTTTTTACAATGAAAGCAAATAAGAAACAATGTGTTCATTAAATACTTACATTGTAACGATACAGAGTAGATTTGACAAGGAGGAACTATGTGGGATCGCTGGTGGGAGTGGGCGCTTAGACCGCGCATGATGGTACTGATGACCGTGTTGCTGCTCGTGAGCGCGTACGGTCATTTGACGAGTAACGCTTTTTTGCAAATGTATGATCCCGGTTGGGGCGTGCTTTTGTTGACGGGCATACCGCTGTTGTTCGGCGGGATCGAATATCTCGTGAAAGATAAAGAATTAACGTCGTGGCTCTTGGTCGGGATCGCGCTGGTCGCCTGCGTCGCGTTGGGCGAAGTGTTCGCGGCGACGGAAGTGGCGTGGATCATGGCGTTCGGGGAATGGCTGGAAGGGCGCACGGTGCAACGCGCGCGCCGCGGCTTGGAGCAAATTTTGGCGCAGACGCCGGCGCAGGGGCGGCGGATCAATGACGCGGGCGAAACGGAAATGGTAACGGCGGAAGAGATCCGCGTCGGTGATCGCCTGAGCGTGCATCCGGGCGAAACGATTCCGGCGGACGGCGTGGTGCTGACGGGCGCGACGGCGGTCGATGAAGCGATGCTCACGGGCGAATCGCTGCCGGTGGATAAACGTGACGGCTCGGAAGTGTTCGGCGGCACGGTGAACGGTTTCGGCGCGATTGAAATGCGCGCGACGAAAGTCGGCGCGGATGCTTCGATGCAACGGCTGGTGCGCTTGGTGCGCGAGGCGGAAAACGAGCAGGCGCCGGTGCAACGCACGGTGGATCGGTGGGTGCGCTACCTCGTGCCGACGGCGATTGCCCTGTCGCTTATCGTCTTTGCGCTTAATTTTTGGTGGGGCACGCCGCTCACGGAAACGATTTATCGGACCGTGACGGTGCTGATCGTCTTTTGTCCGTGCGCGCTCGCGCTTTCCACGCCGACGGCGATTGTGGCGGCGATCGGGCAGGCGACTAAAGCCGGCGTGATTATCAAATCGGGGGCGGCGCTCGAAGTGATGGGGCGCATCGATACGCTCGCGTTGGATAAAACGGGCACGATTACGACCGGCGAACTCGCGGTGACGGATGTGTTGCCGTTGCAAGACGATGTTTCCGCGCAAGAGGTCTTGGCGTTGGCGGCGGCGGCGGAAGAACAAAGCGAGCATCCGCTCGGCAAGGCGATTCTGCACAAGGCGCAGGCTGTCGGCGTCACGCTGCCCGAGCATACCGATTTTGTGATGACGGGCGGCCGCGGCGTGCGCGTTCGGCTGACCGACGGCAGCGTTCTTTACGCGGGCAGTGAACATTACCTCGCGCAAGAAGGAATCGACATCGCGCCGACGGTGGAAGCCACGCTGAACGAGTTACGTAGCAACGGCAAGATTGCGGTGCTTGTGGCGCAAGCGGATCAACTCATCGGCGTGGTCGCTTTCGCGGATACGGTGCGCGCGCAGATGCCGGCGGTGACGGCGGCGTTGCAACGCGCTCGACTTACGCCGGTCATGTTGACGGGTGATAATACGCAAACGGCGCAATTCGTCGGCGCAACCGTGGGCATTGATGAAGTGCACGCGCGCCTGCTGCCGGAAGATAAAGTAGAGTATATTGCCGCGCAGCAAAAAGCGGGCCGACGCGTGGCGATGGTCGGCGACGGCGTGAACGACGCGGCCGCGCTGAAACGCGCCGATGTCGGAATCGCGATCGGCGGCACGGCGGGCGATATGGCGATCGAAGCGGCGGATATTATTTTGCCGGGGAGCGACATGACTCGTTTACCGTACCTCGCGCGTCTTTCGCAAAAGACCTTGCGCACGATTCACATCAACTTGGCGATCGCGTTGTCGCTGAATATTCTCGGCGTCATTTTATCGCTTTTCGGTTGGCTGACGCCGGTGACGGGCGCGATCGTGCACAACGCGGGCTCGATTATCGTGTCCTTGCACGCGATTTGGCTCTATGAAACCAAAATTTTGACCGGCGTGCGGGAGGCGGATGCCGGCCCGACTTGCGGCGCGTTATCGCGCGATATCATCCGCGGCTGATGACGCAACAAAAAAGACCTCGTACGAGGTCTTTTTTGTTGGTTAATTTTGCGCGGCATCGTCCGCGGGAAAAGAACGGTCGGTCGGCGGCGCGAAATCGTCGCGATCGGCGACTTTGGTGACGACGCCGCGCACCGCTTTCATGAATTTCGGACGGGCGATCATCACGGTATGACCGCAACCGCGGCAGCGAATGCGAAAATCCGCGCCGATGCGCAAGACTTCCCATTCCTTACTGCCGCAGGGATGCGGTTTTTTCATGTTGACGATATCGCCGATGTCTACTTTTAAATACGCCATGGTTTCTCCTTACGCCTTTTTCACAAGCCGCGGCACCGTGTAGCTGCCTTGCGGCATGAGGCAAATGTCCGCGTTCGGACCGAGTTTTTGTTCCGCCAGCGCCAGCGCTTCTTCGACCGAATGCACCGGCGTGAAGAGGGCGGCGCGGGCCGCGTCGTCGGGCATTTCGGAAAGCAAATAGAAATCCGCTTTTTTCATCAAACGCGTGACCGCGTACGCTTTGTGACGGCCGATTTGAAAATCTTCGCGCACGTACGCTTCGATTTTTTCCGGCGAAGGATATGCGCGCACCGTCGCGTCAAATTCACTGTTGCCCGAACCTTCCGGACAGGCGGCGAGCAAGATGACGACACCGCCTTCCTGCACGGCGCAAACGGCGTTGTCCATCGTTTTTTGGCTCTGGTAAATATTGATGTCTTTCGGATAGCCGCCGCACGTCACGATGACGATCGGATATTCGCGCGGAATTTCGACGCCGTTCATGCGGTCGACCAACTCACAGGCTTTTTCGTGCGCAGTGATGTAGTCGCCGGCGAACACGCCGATGAATTCTTTCTTTTCATTCAAGACGGTATTGAGCAAAAATGTCGGTCGATGCATTTCACAGCCCTCGACCTGATCGAGATAGATCGGATTGGTTTTGATCTCACCGATGACCGCGTGCGGATCGAGCATCAGCGAGTGGTTGTGGCGGATGGTTTCCCGATGCGCCACGCCCGGAAAGAGCGCTTTGCGCCCGCCGCCGAAACCGGCGAAGAAATGGTGAACGACGCTGCCGGTCAGAATTAATTTATCCGCGGCCAGCGCGTCTTTGTGAAACGCGACCGGCGTGCCGTACGAGGTCGTGCCAATTTTGATATAATCCTCGTCATGCCGCGCTTCGGCGTTGACCGTGCGCAGACGGCGAAAGAGATCTTCCGTGATTTGCGAAATCATTTCTTCGTCCGTCATCGGGCGATGCATGCCCAGCGCGAAAAGAATCGTGATATCTTCGTCGGCCACGCCGCGCTCGTTCAGCATTTCCACTATGACCGGCAAAAAAATATCCGTGTGCGCGATGCGTGTCGTATCATTGACGATGATCGCGACTTTATCGCCGGCGTCAATCAGTTCCGGCAGAGGGGCGGAGTCGATCGGATGCAACAGCGCTTCACGAATCGCTCGGATCGGATCGGCGAGCGGCTGCATTTGTGCCATGGTTAAACAATTTTTTACCCGTTCGTCGGGCAATGTAAATGAAATTTCTTGGCGGCCGTAGGGCCAGGTGTAGGTGGTTTCCATGGGACTCCTTTTCGAATGATTTACATCATTTGCGCGGCGGCGTGAAGTTTTTCTTCTTTCAATACACCGCTGGCTTGTTTGCCGGTCAGTGTTTCAATTTTGAGATAAAAAACCGCGACTTCATTCAGATATTGATCGACGAAAGCTTCCACCGTGTGCTCATGTTGTGGCAGGTAATGATTGCCGAAGCTCTGCATCAACATTTTTATTTCCGCTACGTCGCGGACGACGGTGAGCGGTCCGAAGGCAATAACGCTTTTAAAATACGTAGTAAATTCCGCCGCATGAATATCGGCGCGATCAATCACGCAAAACGAGCCTTGCGGGTGCGCGGCGATAGCGCTCATTTTATGTCCTTGGGGGGCGCCATGAAAGTAGAGCGTATTATCATGGTACCAATAATTGAGCGGAACGGCGTATGGTTGACCGTCGGCATCAATCAAAGCAAGCACGCCTTCATGGTGCTTCTGTAAAATTTTCTGACAGTCTGCATTGCTGAGTGCCTGCTCCGGTCGACGCATTGCTACCGATTTCATCGCTCCTCCTTTTTACCCGTATATAAAAAGCGGTTGCCGAGCCAATCGGTGGCGGACACGAGCATGCCTGTCGTCACGAAGTGACCGAGATTGTCGATAAATTCCGTTTTGACATCGGCGCCGGCATCTTGCAAAATGGTGGCGAACTCCACATCCGCGCGCGGGTCGACGGAGTTGTCGGCGGCGCCGTGAATGAGGTAGAACGGTTTTTTCTTGAGGGCCTGCGCGTGCATGTGCGGCGACATTTCCTCCACGTCTTTATGGATTTCCGCGGCGAGCGGATACATTTGTCCGAAGCGCGCCTGGAAGAAAAGGTGGCTCAGCGGCCAATGACCGGAACCGTTGATCGCGACCACGCCGGACACCGCTTTTTGTTGTGCGGCGACGCCGAGCGCGGAGAAACCGCCCATGGAATGGCCGGACGACACGATCAATTTGTAACCGTTTTCCCGCGCGTAGTCCATCCAAATATCGCTTTCGCGCACGTTTTGGAACAGCGTTTTCCAAAAGTACGGATAGGATTTCGGATCTTCGTAATCGATTTCGCCGCGATTGTCATGGTAGATAGCCGCCGGCACGATGACTTCCCAGCCGGCGTTCGCAAAGGCCAGCGCCCGCAGTTCCTGTCCGGCCATCTTCGAGCTCCAGCCGTGGTACCAAATCACCAGGCCGCGCGGATTGACGGGGGTGTAGCGGATGGCATCGATGCCCTGGCGCGTAATGGCGGAGATATTCACCATAAACGCGCGTGCTTGTTTGCTCATTACATTCGACTCCTTTGTTTTAGCGGGAACATATTGTTTTACGCTTAGTTTCATTCTATTACAAAAACGATGTGCCGCCAACCGCGCGCCCGCGGAAGGCGCAAGCGGCGGAAAAATTCGCGCTTGCGGTAGTTGCTGTCAGGCGCTTGTCAAAATGCTTATACAAATTTTGCATTATACAATATATTGTAACTGAAAAAAGAAGATGTATAATAGATATACAAATTATTGATTACCTGCTTGCAGGTTACAAAGATATCGTATGGAGGAGAATATGAGTCGTTTTACCGGTTTCAGTGAGGAATTTATTCAGCAGTATCCGCATTTTCCGGCGCATATGACGCAGTTGGCGAAGTTCGTTTACTATCGCACGTATTCGCGTTGGCTGACGAAGGAAGGGCGGCGGGAAACGTGGCGGGAAACCGTCGTGCGCGCGCTCACGTATAATTGCCAAATGGCGGCGGAAAATCAGGAAGACGCGGAAGCGTTGTTTGACAATGTGTTTAACCTGCGTCAGTTTATTTCGGGACGCAGTTTGTGGATCGGCGGTTCGAGCGCGTCGGAAAGTCTGATCACGGCGAATTTCAATTGCGCGTTTACGGTGATGGACAATGTGCACGCGTTTGTCGATCTGTTTTATTTGTTGATGGTCGGCACGGGCGTGGGTTTCCGCATTTTGAAAGACGATGTGGCGAAGTTGCCGAAATTCCGCCATGACGTTGTTTTGGAAAACTTGCCGTTTGAGCCTTTGCCGTCGAATGAACGAGTCGATCCGACGTCGATTATTTTCCGCACGGACGATATCGCGACGATTGTGGTCGGCGATTCCAAAGAGGGCTGGGTGCAGGCGCTGCAGTTTTATCTCGATATTCATACGCGCCATGATTACCGCAAAATTAAGCGGGTCCGCATCAATTACAACGGCGTGCGCCCGAAAGGCGAACGGCTGGTGACGTTCGGCGGTACCGCGTCAGGGTATGAATCGCTGGCGACGATGTTTGAAAAAATTCATAAAGTGCTGACGACGGAAGAATTCGCGCCCGCGCCGGTCGAAGGGCAGTTGCGCCCGATCCACGTGCTCGATATTTGCAATATCATCGGCGAAAACGTGGTGGTCGGCGGCGTACGTCGCACGGCGGAAACGGCGATTATTTCGCCGGACGACGATGAAGTCATCGAGGCCAAAACCGATCTTACGCCGAACAAATTCCACCGCTTCATGAGCAACAACAGCATTTATTTTACGGAAAAACCGTCGCGCGAACGCTTGCAGCAAATTTTTCACACCTTGCGCTACACGGGCGAACCGGGCTTCGTGAATGCGGCGGAGGGAAAACGCCGTCGCGCCGATTTCGAGGGCCTGAACCCCTGCTTTGAAATTTTACTGCCGCGCAATTCCGTCTGTAACCTGACGACGGTCAATATTCTCGCCTTCGTGAAAGACGGCAAATTGCTGAAAGAAGAACTTTTGGCGGCGGAACGGTTGAGCGCGCGCGCGTGCTACCGCATGACCTGCATGAATCTCGAATTGCACAATTGGAACCAAACCCATCAGCGCGACCGTTTGCTCGGCTGCTCGATGACGGGCTGGCAGGACGCGATGAGCGCGCTCGGCTACGATCGGGAGCAACAGATCGAATTGATGCGGGAACTGCATGACGCGGTCCGCGCGGCGGCGGATGAATACGCGGACGAGCTCGGCACGCCGCGTTCGCTCCTGGTGACGGCGGTGAAACCGGAAGGCACGCTCTCGCTGGTGGCGGGCGGCGTCAGTCCGGGATTGCATTACTCACACAGCGAATATTTTATTCGCCGGATCCGCGTTAACGCCAGCGACCCGCTTGCCAAGACGGCGGAGGCGCTCGGCTGGAGCGTGCATCCCGAAGTGGGACAGGAAGAACCGAATGTGCGCACGAAAGTCATCGATTTTCCGTGCTATTCGCCGGTCAAGCGCACGAAGTACGATGTGTCGGCGATGGAGCAGCTGCAGACGTATTACGATTTCCAGAAGTATTACACGGAGCAGAACAGTTCGAATACGATTTCGATTAAAGACGACGAATGGGACGACGTTTGCCAAAACGTGTACGACCATTGGGACGAAATGCTCGCCTGCTCGTTTTTGAGCCTGTCGGATCATCACTATGAACTCGCGCCGTACGAAGCGATCACGAAGGAAGAGTACGAGGCGATGATGGCGACGATGCAGGACTTCAATCCCAATTTGCTGAATTACTACGAACAGGCGACGGGGAACGAAGGCAAGGAATTTGAAATTTTGGACGATCGTGAAGAATGCGCGTCGGGAGTTTGCCCGATCAAATAAAACGAGGTGCTGAGCATGGAACAAGCGCCGATTTTGGCGATTTGCTATGATTTTGACCACACGCTTTCTCCGGACGACATGCAGGCCGCGGGCTACATCCAGTCCGTCGGCTTCGCCGTGGAGGATTTTTGGCGAGAGTCGCGGAGGCTTGCAGAACAAAATGAAATGGATCGCAATCTTGCGTACATGTACCTGATGGCGAAGACGGCGCGCGGCAAAGTGTTGTTCACGCGCGAGCAACTGGCGGAGTACGGCGCGCAAGTGCCATTGTATCCGGGCGTGCGCGAATGGTTCGCCAACGTGAACGCGCTGGGGGAAGCTGCGGGCGTGCAGGTGGAGCATTACATCATCTCGTCGGGATTGAAAGAAATGATCGCGGGCACGGCGATTGCGAACGAATTCAAAGCGATTTACGCGAGCTCCTTTTTCTACGATGGAGACGGGGTGGCGGTATGGCCGGCGCAAGCGGTCAATTACACGAATAAAACGCAATTTCTGTTTCGCATCAAAAAAGGCGTGCTTGATGTCAATGACGAACGCATCAATGAATATTTTCCGAACGAAGAGATGCGCGTGCCGTTTCGCAATATCGTCTACATCGGCGACAGCGCGACGGACATTCCGTGCATGAAGCTGGTGGCGAGCTCGGGCGGCCACGCGATCGGCGTGTACGCGCCGGGCGAATCGACCGCCATGGTGGACGGTTTACTGCGCGACGGGCGAATTCAGTACAAAGCGCCGGCGGATTATCGGCAAGGCGCGCCGCTGGAACAGCTGATCGGCGCGATTATCGCGCAGACGGCAACGCGGGAAAAGTTGGAGCGACGCAAAGCAGCCGACCTTCATGACGCGAAGAGCCGACTTGCGAACGCAAAGCAAGGTCAATAAATCTTTCCGAATTAGCATCACACAATAAAAAAATACAAAACGAAGACACAAAAAAACCGCCGTACGGCGGTTTTTTATTACGGTAATTCATACGGCTGATCGCCGCGCGGCGGTCCGAAGATGGCGGCCATGATAATGCCTTTGCGCCAATCCTCGCGCGTTAAGCGGCGACCTTTCATGCCGACGCGACGCGCCGATAAGGGCGTCGCTTTCAGCGTCGCGAGCGGATTGTCGTTGCCGATCGCGAGCGACGGTTCTTTTAAATCGCGTACGGAAGCGGGTGCTTGATGCAACGGATGACCGGCGCGATCGTGTCCGGCATGCGCCAACGTCGCGGGGCGACCGGGTTCTTCGATCGGCATTCCCGAATGCCGCGCCGGTGTTTCCATAGGCGGCTTTTCTTTCGGCGCGCGTTCCGGTGGCGGATCTTCTTTCGGAACGGGATCGGTGCCCGACGGATCGTTCTCGTCATCGTCATGCGACGACGCTTCGAAAGGCGCCAACCATTGCTTTTTCATAAGCTCGATGGCCTCTTCCAATGATGGCAGGCGCGACGCGGTTGCGCCTTTCTGCGTGTGAGGTCGGGGCGGTTGCGCATTTTGCTGCGCGGAAGGGTCCGGCTGCTCCGTCGGCAGCAAATGATTTTGTTGTGATTTTTTACGCCGTCGCGATTGCAATGAATCGACAACAACGATAGCGATGACAAGCAGGATGCCCAACAATGAATCCATAGGTTGTCCTTTCCTGTGCGGTGAACTTCAGCTACATTAGTGGCGTTTCCGTTTTTTGCGAAATAGACGGAAGAGACCGCGGCCGAGTGTGAAGTAGAGTAACACTTGCAGTAAAGTGGCGGTCGTTACCGCGATGGCGCGGATAATACTGCCGATAAAGCCCATGAGTTTGCGCCTCCTTCAGAGATCACGGCAAGCCGTCAACGACGGTTTAACCATTTGGCAATCGCGTAGACAATGCCGATACCGGCGATGAAGTACAGCGCCAAGCGCAAAAGCGATAAAAAGAACGCGGCTCGTAAAAATACACCCATGATTATTCCTCGCTTTCCGGTTTGGCAATCGCCTCACGCATTTCCGTGTCGGCGTTGATGTTTTGCAAACGATAGTAATCCATGACGCCCAATTTGCCCGACTTGAGCGCTTCCGCGAACGCGATCGGCACTTCCGCCTGCGCGCGGACCACTTCGGCCTGCATTTCCTGCGTCTGGGCGCGCATTTCCTGCTCTTTGGCGACCGCCATCGCGCGGCGCTCTTCGGCGCGCGCTTGAGCGATGCGTTTGTCGGCTTCCGCCTGATCGGTTTGCAGTTCCGCGCCGATGTTGCGTCCGACATCGACGTCGGCGATATCAATGGACAGAATTTCAAAGGCCGTGCCGGCATCCAAACCTTTTTCCAACACGGTGCGCGAAATGTGGTCGGGGTTTTCCAAAACGTCGGTGTGACGTTCGGACGAGCCGACGGTCGTGACGATGCCTTCACCTACACGGGCGATGATCGTCGCTTCGCCGGCGCCGCCGACCAAGCGGTCGATGTTGGCGCGAACGGTGACGCGCGCCCGCACGCGCAATTCGATACCGTTTTTCGCCATCGCGGAGATAATCGGCGTTTCAATGACTTTCGGGTTAACGCTCATTTGCACTGCTTCGAGCACGTTGCGTCCGGCGAGATCAATCGCGGCGGAGCGTTCGAAGGTCAGCGGAATCGAAGCGCGATGCGCGGCGATCAGCGCGTCGACTACGCGGTCGACATCACCGCCGGCGAGGTAATGCGCTTCCAGCTGGTTGACGTTGACCTCAAGTCCCGCTTTTGAGCCCTTGACGAGCGGCAACACGATCAAGCGCGGCGGCACGCGACGTAAGCGCATCCCGATGAGATCAAAGATGCTGATATGAACGCCGGCCGCCAGTGCGGAAATCCACAACCCAATCGGCACGAAATGCTGCAAAATCAGGATAAAAAAGACAACTAGCACAATGGTGAAGCCCGGAAAAATAAAGTCCATATTTCCTCCTTATAATTCGTTTTCGCCGTCGGAACGTGCGGCAACGATGATGCGATTACCAATGACGCGACGCACAATGATCGGCGTACCGCGCAAGATGAATTCGCCCTGCGTCACAACATCATAGGGACGGCCGTCGATTTTGGCCGTGCCCGCCGGTCGTAACGGCGTGGCGGTGATGCCGGCGTGTCCGGTAAGAAAGGTATAGTCGTCATTGCTGGTGTAGCCCGACGCGCTGTCGCTTCGTTGCGAAAGCGTCAGACGCCGCCAGAGCCGACCTGTTGTCAGATGTTTGGCCAGGTGCCAGAACACGATGATCGAGAGCACCAGCCCGCCGGCGATGATATACAGCGCCGAGCTGCTGCCGCCGAGCAACAGAAACAGACCGCCGATACATAAAGCGATCCCCGCCGCCGTGACAAAACCGGTCATGGCGAAGAATATATCGGTCAAGATGATGAGCACGCCGCCCGCGAGCATGAGCGCGGCCAAAAGTGATGGATTGCCGATTTGCCATTGCCCAAAAAAGAGCAGGGCCGTTGCCACGAAAGCGACGAGGCCGCCGCCGGAAAAGCCGGCGGTTTTGATTTCCGCGAATAATGAAACGAAAATAATCGCAATTAAAATGATTTGCAACCAGGGCGACGCGAGCCAGCCGACAAGCGTGTCGGACCACTCGGGCGCGACGGTAATGAGGCGGGCGTTTTGCCAGCCGTAATGCGCGAGCAGCGTGGTCAAATCACCTGCCGAAGTCTGCGCGAGACCCGCGGCCTGCGCCTGCTGCTCTGTCAGCGAAAGAATCGTCCCCGGCGCGGCGTAAGGCGGATAGCCGAGCGTTTTATCGACCATCGCCGCAGCGAGCTCCGGAGAACGGTTGCGCCGTTCCGCTGTCGCGGCGAATTCACCACGCACGGCCGCAATCGTTTTTTCGGTGGCGGGAATCGGTTCCGCCGCTCCGATGGAACTGCCCGGCGCCATTACGAGATCCTGTCCGGCGAGCGCCAAGAGAGCGCCGGCGGACCAGGCGCGCGGATGCACGTAGACGACTACCCGTTGCGGGGAAGCGAGGATTTCATCGCGCATCGCGGTGGCATGGGTCAAAACGCCGCCGAAACTGTCCAAATCAAGTACCACCGGCGCGTTTTCTTGCTGCGCCGTCGCAAGCGATCGATGGAGTTGCGCTGCGGTTTGGGCGTTGATTTCACCGTGGATCGGTACCAACACCACATTTTGCGCCAAGGCCGTCAGCGCCAAACAGCAAAAAAGGCAGAGCGACCAAAGGACGCGCCAACCGAAGCGAGGGCGCGGCATCATGAAGCGCCTTGCGCCTTAGCGGCGTATTTATCGCCTTTTGCTTCGGCGTGAAAATAATTCATCAGCGCCTGCGCGCGCTCGATGGTGAGGTGGGCGTAGCACGCGTATTCGAGCAGCGGATTGCCGCGCTCCTTGCGCTTTTGCGCCATATACGCGCGGCGTTCGTCCAACGTCATGTCGGCGACATATTCCAGATCCTTTTGCCGACGTTCGTAACGAAATTCCATATACTTTTGGGTAGCGTCCGCTTCCGCGCGAGTCATTACGCCCGCGCGCACGGCATCGTCCAAATAGTAACGGATCGCTTGCGGATGATGCGGAGAAAGTTCACGCACGGCCGGCGGCATCGCCTGCGGTACGGGTGGCGGCGGAGCCGCGACGGTGGCGGTGATTCCCAGCAGACACGCGCTGCAAAGAAGCGCGCTGATTCGTTTTATCATATTAGCTCCTTTCTAAAGCGGAAAAACAACATTTATACTTTGAATATACCTGACGAAAAAAGCAGTGTCAAACGCGCGACAGACAAGGTACAACATATTGCCCTTGCCCGTCGGGAAGGAGTTCGTTACAATAATATAAGGAGGCTGTATGCAGGAACGAAAATCATTAACGAAAATTACTTTGGAGACATCCGTGCGTGCGGCGGCTCCGTTCCAACTCATTTACACGGCGATGGGCATTGTTTTCGGCATGCAAATGGTGATGACGCCGCGTTCTCTTCTACAGGGAGAATACGCCCTGGCTGTTTTGGTTTGCGTTTGGTTGATTCACAGCGCCAAGCGCGTGCTTGTCGTGCTCGATGCCGAGACGATGGAAGTCACGTTGCGGCCGACGACGCTCCGCGGCCTGTTCGGGGAGACGTTCGGCAAAAAAACGACCGCCACGGTGGAATACCGATCGGTTGTCGGCGTGTCGGAAACGTGGCGCGAATTATATGTAGTCAATCGCAATGGCGGCATGAGCGTAATACCGGTCACGTGGCATGAACTTTCCACCCATGATCGCGGTGTGATTTTACGTCGCTTTCAGGAAGCGAAAGACGAAAGTTAACGGCTAGAAATACAAAGGAGAAACTATGAAACGAGTCTATTGGCTGACCAATATTGACAGTCAGGCTGACCATGTCGCGCGGGCATTGCGCTCGTTGCGCGAAAAAAATGAAACCATTCCGGCCGAGGTCATTCCGGTCAAAAACGGTGACGCGACGGATTTTACGCCGCCGTCATTTCAGGACGCGGCGTTGGTCGTGATGTCCTTCATGGGCGGCCAGACGCTTGTGGAAGAAACGCTGAACGCGTTGAATGGATATCCCGATGTGCCGTACCTGGTGCTGGCGCACGGACCGAACCCCGCCCGTCCGCGCGGCGTGGATCCGGAAACGGTCGAACGGATGACGCGGTATTTGGCGTACAGCGGTTTGCGCAATATCGAAAACCTCTGGCGCTATCTCGCGAACACCTTTTTGCATATCGGCAAGGGCGCGACGGCGGAACCGCAACAACTGCGCACGGACGGATTATACTATCCCGGCGAAGAACCGTACGGAACGCTTGCGGAATTCGCCGCGGCGCATCTCGATCCGGATAAATATACGGTCGGGTTTTTCTTCTTGCGCGATGATTGGCTTTGGGGCAATTTGCGTTTTTACAATGCGCTGATCGCGGAAATCGAATGCGCTGGCATGAACGCGTTGCCGCTTTTCACGCATTGGGGCAGCGGCGCGAGTCAGGAACGCACGCTCGAAACCTGCGTGCAGGAATATTTTTATGACGCCGACGGCAAAGTCGTGCCCGATGTGATCATCAATAATCACCGCATGTCGTTGCGACTGGGACGCTCGAACGATCCGAAATTTTTGGAAAAACTCGGCGTGCCGACATTGCAGGCGTACCATTCCAAACAGGATGAGGCGACCTGGCGCGCCAATCCCGCCGGCCTGACGCCGACGGAAATCTCGGCGACGGTGGCGATGATTGAAACGGACGGTATCCTGCATGGGGCGGTCGTGTCCCATCGCGAGGTTGAGCCGGGCGGTGAGCCGCAACGCGAACCCTGGGCGTACGGTTTGGAACTTTTGGTGCGCAAGGCGAAACGCTGGGCGACGCTGCGGCACAAACCGAACGCGACGAAAAAAGTGGCGATCGTGCTGCACAATTACCCCGCGAATAATACCAATATCGGTTGCGCGGCGGACCTCGACTCGGGGGCGAGCCTGTTCCGTCTTTTGCAGGTCATGCAAAAAGACGGTTACGATGTCGGCGCGCTGCCGGACACGGCGGCGGAGCTTTGGGAAGAAGTGCTCGCGCACATGACCAATGATCGTCGTTACCTGAGCGAAGCAATGCAACGCGACGCGACGAAAATCGCGGGCAGCGATGTTATTAAGTATGAAAAAACATTACCGGCGAGCGTTGTCCAAAAGATGAATGACACATGGGGGAACGCGCCGGGGGACGCCTTTGTCAATAATGACGAAGAACTTTTGCTGCCGGGCTTACGGCGCGGCAATATTTACATCGCTTTACAACCGCCGCGCGGCTTCGGTGAAGATCCGTCGGCGATCATTCACAGCCCGACGCTTGCGCCGACGCATCATTACTTGGCGTACTACCATTACTTGCGCGACGTGTTCGGCGCGGACGCGTTCGTTCACCTCGGCACGCACGGCTCGCAGGAATGGCTGCCCGGCAAACAAATGGGCCTGTCGGAAGAGTGTTACTCGCAAATTACGATGGACGACATGCCGAATATTTATCCCTATTTAACGACGATTATCGGCGAAGGCATTCAAGCCAAACGACGCGGTCAGGCGGCGTTGATCGGTTACCTGCCGGCACCGACGGCGCAAGGCGGTTTGTACGGTGACTGGGAAGCGCTGGCGCCGCTTTTGGATGAGTATCGGCATTACAAAATCTACGAACCGAAACACACGGCAAGCGTGGTCGCGGATATCGCGGCCTTGGTGGAAAAACTGGGCATGACCGAAATGTTCGGCACACCGACGGCGGAAAATCAGGAAGAGTACATGCTCAAAGTACACAATTTCCTGGACGATATGGAGAGCAGTGAAACGCATACCGGTCTGCATATTCTGGGAGAAGTGCCGACGGGGGATGAATTATACGCGCTCGTGCGTAAACTCGTCGCGGTGGCGCACGGCGATGTGCCGTCACTTGTCGACGCGCTCGCGGAAGCACTTGATGTTCCCTACGCGGACATCGCGCAAAAAGCACTCGCGACACCGGAAGAACTCGCGCAAAAACGCAGCGTCGACCGCAAAGCGGAAGAACTTTTGCAGGCGCTCGCCGCGCGTGACTGGCAGGCGGATACCTGGCAGGACCTCGTCGCGGATACGCCGCAATCGCCAGCGTTGGACGCGGTGCTGGCGTTGATCACCGAATCGATTTTGCCGAAAATTCAAGGCGTTGGCGCGGAATTGACGAATCTTGTCGCCGCGCTGTCCGGCGTGATGGTGCCGGCGGGTCCGGGCGGCTCGGCCGCGTCGGGCAATTTGGAAGTGCTGCCGACCGGACGCAATTTCTACGGCATCGATCCGACGAAAATGCCTTCGGCGACCGCGTGGAAATTGGGCACGGCGCTGGGCGACGCGCTCTTGGAACAATACGTGGCGGAAGAAGGCAAGTATCCCGAACAGGTCGGCATCATCGTTTGGGCCGGCCCGAATTTGCGCAGCAACGGGCAATGCATCGCGGAAATTTTATATTTACTCGGCGTCAAACCGATTTGGCGGGCGGAAACGGGACGCGTGGAACGGCTCGAAGTGCTTCCGCTTAACGAACTCGGTCGCCCGCGTATCGATGTGACCGCGCGTATCAGCGGCCTGGTGCGCGATTCGTTGCCGCAGGCGGTCTCGCTTATCAATCAGGCGGTCGCGTTGGTCGCGGATTTGGACGAACCGACGAATATCAATTTTGTTAAAAAACATATCGAAGCGGACGCGGCGGAACTGGCGGCGGCCGGTACCGATCCCGCAGCGGCGCTCAAAGAGGCGCGGTACCGCGTCTTCGGTTGCCCGCCCGGCGCGTACGGCGCCGGTGTCGGCAATGTGTTGGACGAAAAAAATTGGGAAAACGAATCCGATCTCGCCGACGCGTACTTGGCGTGGGGCGGCTACGCTTACGATGAAAACGGCGCGGCGCACGCGTCGAAAGAGGCCTTCGCGCAACGTCTTAAAACGCTTGACGTCACCGTGAAAAACGAAGACACGAGCGATTTGAACCTGATGAGTTCGGACGACTTTAACGCGTACCACGGCGGCATGGTGGCGGCCAGTCGCGCTTTGGGCGGGAAAGCGCCGCGCTCCTACGTCGGTGACAGCTCGCAGCGCAGCCGAGTGCAGGTGCGCACGCTCGCCGAAGAATTCCAACGTGTCGTGCAGTCCGAAGCGCTTAACCCGAAATACATCAAGGGCATGATGGAGCACGGTTATAAAGGTGCGCTGGAACTTGCCAAACGCGCGATGCTTTCTTACAGTTGGGACGCGACATCGGGCGTTATGAATGACGCGCTTTACAATCGCATCACCGAATCCTACGTGCTCGACCCCGAAGTGCGGGAATGGATGCAAAAAGTCAATCCCTGGGCGCTGCACGAAATCAGCGAGACGATGCTCGAAGCGCGACAACGCGGCATGTGGAACGCGCCGGACGAAATGCTCGCCGAACTGCGCGACATTTATCTTGCGACGGAAGGCGATTTGGAAGAACGCAGCGAATGATCCTTGGAAAAAGAAAACAACGCTTGCTTGAAGGCAGACAATACATGATGGGTAGGTATTATGGAGACAAAAACACCGGCCGATTTGGCCAATAATGTACATGATAAGGTGGGCAAGGCGGCTACGAACGTCAGCCACGAGGTCACCGAACAGGTCGACACCGCCACGCAATGGACCGCCGATGCATGGGATTTTATTTCAACGCACTTGGTTGATTTTCTGATGGCGATTCTGATTTTTGCGATCGGCTACTACATCGCCCGTTTTCTGCGGGACAGTCTGGCGCGGATGATGAAGCGCTCGCACGTAGATCAGCTGGTAGTCGACTTTGTGACGCAGGGACTGTATTTCGTCATTTTAATATTGGTCGCGTTGGCGTCGCTGAATAAAATCGGCGTACCGACGGATTCTTTTGTCATGGCTTTGGGCGGTGTCGGTTTAGGCGTCGGCTTGGCTTTGAAGGACAATATCAGCAATATGGCGGCCGGTATTTTAATTTTGATTTTCCGACCGTTTCGCATCGGAAACTACGTGCGGGTCAGCGACGCGGAAGGCACTGTGACGCAGATTACGCTGATGAATACGCACTTGCGCACGATCGGTCGCGAAGAAACCATCGTGCCGAATGCGATGATGATCTCGAACGCGATCGTCAATTATTCCGCGTACCCGACGCGTTGCATGGAGCTTTTGATCGATGTGTCTTACAGTTCCGATCTGAATCAAGTCGTCAGCGTTTTAAAAGATGTCGCCAAAGGTGACGGCGGCGTTCTGAACGCGGACGATATGCTGATCGGCGTGCGCGAATTCGCCGATAACAGCGTGCGCGTGTACATGCGGCCCGAAGTGGATGCATCGGAATATTGGCCGACCTATCATCGCTTAATGCAATCGATCAAGGAAACCTTTGATGCGAACGGTATCGATATTCCGTTCCCGCATCGCGTGCTGGTATTGGAAAAAGCGCAGGATGCGCCTCCTCTGGCGGGCGCGCTTCCGGAGCAGGGCAACGCTAAATAAATGTTCGCAGCACGATCATCGCGAAGTGACGCGATTGATAAGGACACCGGCGATGACAAACGGGCAAGATATTATGATAAAAAAGACACCGCAGAGCGGTGTCTTTTTGTTTATTTCAATTTGTGCAGCAGGCCTTCGCGCTTTAAAAATTCGCGTGCGACTTTCGCCGGATCCTGCTGTTCTTCATCGACCTTGTAGTTCAAATCTTGCGCGACTTGATTATTGATATGCGATCCCAGTTCGTTCAACACGGCAATGACTTCCGGATGCTTTTCCGCGGCGTCGGTACGCAAGAGCGGGGTCGCGAAGTACGGCGGAAAGTAGTGCCGGTCATCGACGAGCGCGACCAAATTGAATTTACGGACCAAGCCGTCGGTGGTGTACGCGTCTACGACCTGCACGTCATCATTGAGGAGGGCGATGTAACGCGAGGAGCCGTCCAGCCCGGTGGTGCCGGCGAAATTCATGCCGTAGTAAGCGGTCAGACCGGGGAGTCCGTCTTTGCGATTGGTAAATTCGAACGTAGAGCCGACGACCAAATGCGGCGCGGCGGCGATCAAATCGCTCATTGTTTGCAAGCGGTATCGCTCGGCGGTATCTTGCCGTACGGCGAGAGCGTACGTATTGTCGAAACTGTATTGCGGAAGCATCATGATTCCCATGGTCGCGAGTTCATCGCGACTGCGGCGATATACTTCATCGACATCGGTCAGCGGTTCGTGGCGCAATATGGAAACGTAGACGGTGCCGGTGTAATCCATGTAGAGATCGATGCCGCCTGTTTTAAGCGCCTCATAGGCGACTTGCGTGCCGCCGAGATTCGTGTGACGGGTGACGCGTAAATCCGTGCGATCTTCGATCATATCGGCCATCAGATGCGCCATGATGACGCCTTCCGTGAAATCTTTCGAACCGACGGTGATATCGCTTTGCGTTTCGGCGTAATTGCGCCAGACGGTGGTTCCCGCGCCGATGATGAGAAGTGCCGTGACGAGACCGATCAGCCATTTGGCGCGGCGGCGTTCTTTTTTGATCATCGCGCGCGTATGTTCCGGCGTAATCAGGGTCGCCATCGGTGTAACGAGTTCTTCCACGAGACCGAGCAGGTAGTCTACGGCAAGCGCCAGCAAACAGGCGGGGATCGCGCCCGCGAGAATCATATTGTTATCGACGGTACGAATGCCGGCGAAGACAAGATCACCTAAGCCGCCCGCGCCGATGAAGGCCGCGATCGTCATCAAACCGACCGAGGTGACGGCGCTGATACGGATTCCGGCCATGATGACCGGCAGCGCCAGCGGAAATTCCACTTTGTGCAGCACTTGCCAGGGGGAGAGGCCAATCCCGACGGCGACTTCCTTGGTGTCGGGAGAAATTTGCGTCAGCCCCGTATATGTATTTTTGATGATGGGCAAGAGGGAATAAATAATGACGACAAGTACCGCCGGCACGCGACCGATCCCGAAAAAGGGAATCGCGAAGCCCAGCAGCGCCATGCTCGGAATCGCCTGCATGATATTCGCCGTTTGCAATACCGGCGCTTGTAAAGGGCGACGTTTCGCGATCAGAATACCCAGCGGCACGCCGATCAAAATCGAAATGCTGACGGCAATCACGGTCAGCTCGATGTGTTCCCACAGAAGTTCCATAATGTGCGGCCAAGCGGTGGTCAGATAATTCAAAAAAGGATTCATGCCGGCATCTCCTTACCGTCTTTATGCAAGTATTGGTGCGCGCTGATGGCGCCATCAGACAGAGCGTTTTTCGAACGCGATCGCCGCATTATTCCCGCCGGGGCGGATTTTGTTTTCTGAACGGGCATGCGCGGGAACACGGCGCGTATGTTGAACACAGTATAGCACGCCGTTTACAAAAAAAACGGAACGTGCATAATTTTTTGCCCTGCGAAAAGTTATTTTGTCGGGAATGGTGTGAAATTTTTTGTTTTTACACAATAAAAAAGCTCCCGCGGGAGCTTTTTTATTGGCGTTTACTTTTTCAATAAGTTTTGCGAGACGAGGAACTCATGAGCCACTTTTTCCGGATCCTGACGTTCTTCGTCCACTTTATAATTCAATTCGCGCATGACTTCGTCCGTCAAAAGCGGCGCGAGTTCATTCAGCGCGTCCACCACTTCCGGATGTTCTTCGGCGACTTCCGTACGCAGCAGCGGTGTCGCGTAGTACGGCGGGAAGTAATGCCGATCGTCTTCCAGCACTTTCAGATTAAATTTCTTCAAAAGGCCGTCGGTCATGAAGGCGTCGATCGCCTGGACTTCATCGTTGTTAATGGCGATGTAACGCGAGGAGCTGTCAATGCCGAGCGCGTTGGCGAACTGCAGACCGTACATTTGCGTCATGCCGTCCAAACCGTCGGGTCGGTTTTTAAATTCGAACGTCGTGCCGACATTCATATCTGACGCGACGGCGCGCAGATCGCTGATCGTTTCCAGGTTATGCGCGGCCGCGAAATCAGGGCGAACGGCGAGAGCGTAGGTGTTATTGAACGCGTACTGCGGCAGCATGGTGATGGAAAGCGGCGCGAGTCCCGCTTTACCTTCTTCGTACACCCGCTGCATGTCGCTGATCGGTTCGTTTTTCAAAAGGGAAACGTAGACCGTGCCCGTGTAATCAAGATAAAGATCGATTTCTTTGCTCTTGAGCGCTTCAAACGCGACATTGGTGCCGCCTAAATTGATGCGTCGTTCTACGTTCAGACCCGTATGATCTTCAATGATTTCCGCCATCATGTGACCCATCAGGATATTTTCTGTGAAATCTTTCGTGCCGACGACCACATCCGCTTTCGGCGCGAACGCTTGCCGGATGCCGGCGTAGCCGCCGCCGAGCACGAGTAAAATCGCCAGCGACGCGATCAGAATTTTGGAGCGACGGTGGCGGCCGATGACCGCTTGACGATCCGTTGTCGGCGAAAGTTGGGTGGCGATCGGCGTGACGAGCTGTTCGACCCGACCCAAGATGTAATCGACGGACAGAGCTAAAATACAGGCGGGAATCGCGCCCGCGAGAATCATATTGTTAT
>NZ_CABSTC010000015.1:0-22937 GCF_902480485.1 uncultured Negativicoccus sp.
GTACCGCGCGGCGCCGCCGTCAACATTAGCGGGCGACTTTCGCTGGGTGCGGCCGGACGAATTTGTAACGCTGCCAATGGCGGGTCCGCATGCCAAACTGGCGGCTTATATTTTAGATCAGGATCGGTAATCAAAAAATGGCTCGAGTGAACTTTATTTTACTTGTTTTATTGACAGTTTCCTTTGTGACGGCTTTTGTAAACTCCGCGTGTCTTACGGGCCTGTGGGGGCTGAACTGGTACAGCCTTTTCGGCGGCTTTTTAAGTGTTTCGTGGCTCGCCGCCGTCTACTACTTTTTTTACGCGGATTTGTATTTGACGACTTTCGCCGGCGCGTTCGGTCGCTTTTTGGCATTGCTCAGTGTTTCCTGGCTGATGTGGCAGCTTGCCGTGGCAGTGCCGCTGGTCATCGTGCGCGTGCTTTCTTTGTTCGGCGGCAAAACGGGGCTTTGGTCGAGCCTTACCGCGTGCATTTTGGTCGGCGCTGTCGTCATGATCGGTGCGGGTCTCTACGGTAGCGAACATTTGGACTATGAAACGAAAGAATTACGCTACACGAGTTTACCGTATCAATTTGACGGTACCAAAATCGCGCTCATTACCGACCTGCACATCGGTCCGTACTACCATGTCAGCGATCTGGCGGAGATTTTGGAACAGGCGGAACGCGATGAAGTGGATTACGTCGTTTTGGGCGGTGACCTGATTGATGACGTGCGGGAGCTTCCGGCGTTGCAGCAACTGTTGAAAGAAAAAGCGCCGAACTTTCGACTCGGTATCGATTATGTGTGGGGCAATCACGAATACTTCCGCAACCAGCCGCTGATCGCGGACTACCTTGCGCAATCCGATATTCGCGTTTTGAAAAATGAGCACGCCACGCTTTCCCGCGATGGCGCGACTATCTACGTGGCCGGTGTGGATTATCCGTTCGAACGCGGCGAGAACTTGAAAGCGCAAGCCAAAGAGTATACGGATCAAGCCATGGCGGGCATTCCGGAACGTGCGTTCGTGATGTTGCTGGCACACCACCCGCAATTTTTGGAAGAAGGTTTCACGCGTCACGTTGAGCTGACGTTGGCCGGACACACGCACGGCATGCAGTTCGGTCCCGCCGGGCAGACGTTTCCGCTGATGTATCCGTACAATCGCGGCCTGTTTACGCGCGGCGCCAATGTCGGTTACGTCAGTCGCGGCGCGGGCAGCTGGATGCCGCTGCGCGTATTTTGCGATCGCGAAGTGGCCTATTTCACATTGAAACGCGGACGTTAAAAAAGATCCTCAGCTGAGGATCTTTTTTATTGCTTACTTGCGCGTTCGGGCATCGGCGTTGGCTAAAAAACGCGACGTATTCACCAGGACGCGCGTGTGCGTGCCCTCAGCGACTACGCCGATTTCATCACGCACCGTCACGGTAAATTCGTATTGTCGTCCGGTGTGCGCCGTGATTTCCGCGCAGGCGGTCAGCGTCATCCCGACCAAGCTGGGAGCGGTGTGCGTTAAAGAAATGCGCGTGCCGACCGTAGTTTCGTCATCGTTCAGGTGCGGCGCGAGCGCGGCGACGGCGGCCGCCTCCATCGCGGCGGCGATGACGGGCGTCGCGCACACGTCGATAGTGCCGCTGCCGACGGCCGCGGCCGTATCGGTGGCGGCAATCACGCGGGTAAAGCTTCCTTTGGTACCGATCATGGACATAGTTACCTCCTCCGTTTATTACATTGTACCGAAACGCGGGAACTTTGTCAGGGACGCCGCGCTTGACGCATCTGCGCATATGGTATAATAGGTACTAAATTATGCACATTTATCACGGCTGTAGAGCCGATTTATGCTGCTTGGGAATGTTAGGGTAAGGCGCAAGCCAAAGGAGATGAATACCATGAAGTTTGTCAGTACGCGCGGGCGCGCTCCGTCCGTTACCGCTGCGGAAGCTCTTGTTTCGGGTCTGGCACCGGATGGGGGACTGTACGTTCCGGAACATTTGCCGGCGCCGCGTGAGGACTGGGAAGCAACGGCGAATCTGACATACGCGGAACTCGCCGCCGAAGTGTTGACACTGTTTTTTACCGACTGGGAAAAAGAAGAACTGTTGACTTTATGCCGCAAGGCATACAACGGGACATTCAATATGCCGGGGATTATTCGCGTGCGCAAAGTCGGTGAAAGACGTTACTTCACGGAACTGTTTCATGGTCGGACGTTGGCATTTAAAGACATGGCGTTATCCTTATTTCCTCATTTATTGCAGGCCGCCAAGAAAAAACTCGGGCGCACGGAAACGACGTTGATCCTGACCGCGACCAGCGGCGACACGGGCAAAGCCGCGCTGGCAGGGTTCCAAGATGTGCCGGGGACGGAAATCGTGGTGTTTTATCCCGAACACGGCGTCAGCCCCGTGCAAAAATGGCAGATGCAGACCCAAGCGGGAGAAAATGTGCACGTGTACGGCGTCGAAGGTAACTTTGACGACGCGCAGACATTCGTCAAAGCGGCGTTTGAAGATCCGGACCTGCGCGCCTATGCCAAGGATCACGGCGTGGCGTTTTCCAGCGCCAATTCGATCAATATCGGACGTTTGTTGCCGCAGATCGTGTACTATATCCGCACCTACGCGGAACTCGTCAAAGCGGGCGAGATCAAAAAAGGCGAAGCATTTGATGTCTGTGTGCCGACCGGCAACTTCGGCAATATTTTGGCGGGTTACCTCGCGAAACAACTGGGCGTGCCGATCGCGAAACTGATTTGCGCCTCGAATGAAAATCACGTCTTGACGGACTTTTTCCGTACGGGCACTTACGATCGCCGCCGCGAATTTCACGCGACGCATTCGCCCTCCATGGACATTTTGATTTCGTCCAACTTGGAACGCTTTATTTACTACTTGCTGGACGGTGATGCGCAGGCGACCGCGAACTACCTCGAAGAACTTCGCGTAAACGGCTGCTTTACCTTGCCGGAATCCGCTATGGCGCGGGCCGATGATTTCCTGTGCGGTTGGGTGGATGACGAAGAAACGGTTCGCCTCATGGGCCGCATGCACAAAGAGCACGGCTATGTAATGGACCCGCATACGGCGGTGGCGGTCGGCGTGAGCGATCAGTTGCAAGAGGAACGGGACGGACGCCTGTTGGTCATTATTTCCACGGCGAATCCGTATAAATTCCCGGACACCGTCGCGCAGGCGTTGAAACTCGACACGCAAGACGCGACCGATGACTTTGATCGCATGTGGCAAATCGCCAATATTTCCAGCTTGCCGCTGCCGATTCAGTTTTTCCATTTGCGCGAAAAACAACCGCGCTTTCATGAGAGCGTCGAGAAAGAAGACTTGCAGGACGTTGTGCGCAAGACTATTGCCGCAATGACGGAGCATAATGAAAATTAACAGGCAACATACGCAGTGGAGCGAAGCGGAAGAGCGTCGTCTCAAATGGGGACTGGTCGTATTTCTGCTCGCGATCCTGGGTGGGATCCATCTTCTGGATCCGACATTTTACGGCACGATCTGGCACCTTTCCATGGTCGGCGATTTTCACGGCACCGTCGAATACTTGCGCGGCTTCGGCGTATGGGCGATGGCCGTCAGCTTCTTTATCGACGTCATCATCAATATCGTCGGCTTTTTGCCTTCCATTTTCCTGTCGGCCGCCAACGGACTCGTGTTCGGCATTTGGCTCGGTATTCTGATTTCCTGGGCTGGTGAAACGGTGGGCGTGCTGATTTCGTTTTGGCTGATGCGCACGATCTTCCGCGACATGGCGAAACGCGTCATCGAGCATAATAAAATGCTCACCAAGCTGGACTCGTACTCGACCATGTGGGCGATGTTGATCGCTCGCGCCGTGCCGTACTCACCGAACGGACTGGTGACGGCGCTCGGCGCGCTTTCCCGCATCAGCTATCGCGATTACCTGATCGGCACGGCTTTGGGCAAATTGCCTTCCGTCGCGATTGAAGTCGTCGTCGGACACGACGTCGTTCTCGCCTCGGAAAATCAGACGCGCCTCATGGTGATGATCGCCGGCATCACGATCGTCTACGGCGGATTGTGGTGGTGGAAACGCAAAAATGATCAGCGGGAAGCCGCGCGCCAAGCGCAAGAAGGCGAGCGGAACGACGCGAAAAAATAAACGCAATAAAAAAGAGAACCGAGCGGTTCTCTTTTTTTATTTACGTATTACAGCAGGTGGCGAATTTCTTCCGGAGTTTTCGCGAGCAGGTAGGCCGGCGGCACATCGAAGATGGTGATGCAACCGGTTTTGCCTTCCGCGACCATGCGCATCAGCGCGCGCGTGTACGCGACGATGACGCTGGAGGTGAAGTTCGGATTGCTCGCCAGACGCAGGTTGTATTCTATGACTTGCGCTTCCTGCGGCTGTGTTTCGCCGACGCGCAGAACAAAGCCGCCGTGCGGCATAGCGGCGTGGTCGCGGTCGAGTTCTTCCTGCGAGATGAAATGAATTTCCGTTTCATAGCCTTCAAAATAATTTTTGAGGTGGCGGATTTCGTTTTCGACTCGCGCTTGGTCCGCGCCGTCTTCCAAAACGACGTAGCATTCGCGCAAATGCGATTCTTGCGCCGTGAAGTCGCTCATTTCACCGTTGCGCGCGCGTTCGAGGTATTCTTCCTTGGGAACGGTGTATTGTTTGGCATCGGCGACGCCCGCAATGCGGCGGATCGCGTTGGAGTGTCCCTGACTGATGCCGCGGCCCCAGAAGGTGTAGTTTTTACCATGCGGTAAAGCGGCTTCGCCCAAAAGACGCATCAGCGAGAAGAGACCCGGATCCCAACCCATCGAGATGAGCGCTACTTTGCCCGCCGCTTTGGCGACGCGATCCATGCCGGTGAAGTGTTCTTCAATTTTGGCGTGCGTGTCAAAGCTGTCGATGACGTGGAAGTAGCGGCCGATTTCCAGCCCCTGTTCCATGAGATCATTGGCGGAGCCGCCGCAAAGGATCATCACATCGATTTTGTCTTGAAACGAAGGAATCTGATCCATGGTGAAGACCGGCGTGCCGCTTGCCGAAGCGATGCCCGAACGGCGGGAAAAAATGGCGACGAGCTCCATGTCGTCAGCCGCCTGCAACGCGATTTCCGCGCCGCGAGCGATGTTGCCGTAGCCGACGATGCCGACGCGAGTAGTGGTTGTTGTCATAATCATTCAATCCTTTCCTATGAAAAGCATGATGTACATGTAAATTTGTAGTTTTAATTATAACAAATTTTCAAAATGGAAGTGGTATTTCTTTTTGGCCATTTATGCATGCGGATAGGGAATACGCTATAATACAATTGACAGTTGGGGAGGTGACGGGTTTGCATATTGTCAGTATGGAAATTGAAAATTACCGTACTTTTCGCCACGTGCGGATGGTTTTTGACAGCACGCAAAATTATTTGGTCGGCTCGCATAATATCGGCAAAACCAATTTTCTGAAAATACTCGAAACCTTGCACGAGAAAAAAAGTTTCGCCGCGGAGGATTTTCGCGAGAAGGATAAACCGATCCGCGTGTTTATCGCCTTGCAGATGGAACGTCGGCGCCAGTTGATAATCAATGGGAAACCGCTTGACGACGCGGACGGACTGTTGCGGCTGGAGGTGTCGCAGGAACCCGGGGCGGAAGCGTTCACCATGAGCAATCTCGAACATCATGAGGTGCTTCCCGAAGACTGGAAGCAATCCGTGCGCTATCTGACGCACTTGCCGACGGGCATGCAGCGCAACGAACTCAGTGAAGAGGCGCGCGCCGATCTGCGTGATATTTTAGGCCAATTCATCGCCGAAGAGGGCGAGCGTCTGCGTTCGATTCTGCACGATATGGCGAAACATTCCGGCGCGGATGTCGCGGCGGTGGATCGACTGTCCGATTCGCTGGATACCTGGGTGGATTATCTGACGGAGTCCGACGGTTCGGAACGCGATGCGGACGATACGTTCCGCATGCTGATGCTGACGGGCTTTCAGATGTTGCGTGAATTGATGATGCTCAATGATGACCCGCGGGAACCGTTTCAGGATTATTTAATTGTCGATGACAAAGGCCGCAAGTATCTGCCGCTCATTATCGGCATCGACGAGCCGGAAATTCACCAGCATCCGTATCGCCAGCGCACGTTAATTGAGTTTTACCGCGGCATTTTGGCGAATGAAAGTCCGCTGATGTGTGAACTCTTTCAGCGTTTTCTCGGCATTGACGGTTTGGAAGGACAGCTGTTCATCGTTACCAACTCGACGGATTGCCTGATTGACGATTACCGCTATATTTTACGTTTGTACCGTGATGAGACGGGGGAAGTCCGCGCGGCGAGCGGCGCGGAATTCAGCTTTGCGCCGGACGTGGAAAAACACCTGATCATGCACTTTCCCGAAGTGAAAGAGGCGTTGTTCGCCCGGTCGGTGTTGATTGTGGAAGGCGAGACGGAATACGGCGCGTTCGCCGGTTTCGCCAAAACGCTCGGTTACCATTTTGATTTTCTCGGTGTCTGTCTGGTCAACGCGCGCGGCGAAAGCTCGATTGTCAAGATCGCGCAGCTTTTCGAACGCTTTCATCTCGGCACGGTGTCGCTCTATGACAGGGACGTCAGTTTGAAGACGCCGCGCGGTGAAAATATTTTCTTTACGGATGAAATTTGTCTGGAGTTGGATATCGTCGAGCATATCTCGAGGAAAAACAAATGGGAGGTGTTGTACCAAGTCGTGCACGAATTGGCGGAAGGCGACGATTTCGTGTACAAGGACATGGTTAAGCGCGCCGTGAGCAAATGGAAACCGGACCCGAAACGCATGTTCCAGTCGCGCAAACTGAAAAGCATCGGGGGACGCGATGAAGAGGGGCGACGGTTTTACTATTTCGCGTGGTTTTACAGCAATAAAGGGGTGTTGGTCGGTCGCTTGCTGGCGCAATACCTGGATGAAGATTTGATCCCGCCCGCGTTTCGATATCCGATCGAACGAGCGGCGGAGTTGGCCAAATAAATGCAATAAAAAAGCGGCGCAAGCCGCTTTTTTTGTGGGAAATTATTGTACCGTATTTTGCAGCGTGCCGATCCCGTCGATGGTGATTTCGACGGTGTCGCCCGATTGCAAATAGCGCGGCGGCGTAAAGCCTTTGCCGACGCCGGCGGGCGTGCCCGTTAAAATGATATCGCCCGGGAGCAGGGTGACGCCTTGCGAAAGATCGGCAATCAGCTGCGCGACGGAAAAGAGCATTTCATCGGTTGTCGCCGCCTGACGCAATTCCCCGTTGACTTTCGTGGTCAGGTGGAACGGCTCGTCCGGCGTGCCGACCAAAATCGCGGGGCCGATCGGACAACTGCCGTCAAGACTTTTGCCCAAGAACCATTGGCCGCGTTCGCTTTGCAGATCGCGCGCGGTAATATCGCAGGCGATCGTGTAACCGAACACGTGATCCAACGCCTGCGCGCTGTCGACCTGTTGCGTCGTCTGACCGATGATGACGGCCAGTTCGCCCTCGTAATCCAGCGCCTTTGTTACGTCGGCATGGCGCGGCAGAGGCGCTAAATGCGGCAACACGGTCGTCGTCGCTTTGGTAAAATACACGGGCGCTGACGGAAGCGGCGTGTCCTGTCCGGAAAATTCGCTGACATGCGCGGCGTAATTCTGGCCGACGCAAAACAGATTGCGGATCGGCAGGAGCGGCACGTCCCACGTCACCTCGTCAAAGGCGAGCGGCGTTAGCGCGAGCGCTTCATTTTCTTCCTTTTGCGTGAGCGCGCTTTGTAAAATCACGAGACCTTCGGGACCGTTCGCCACCAATTCGGCGACGGTTGCGGGGAGCGGTATGAATAATGCTTCTTCCAACTCGGCGGCGCGCAGGATGTGGGCGCCGTCATCGGTCACGATGCCCCATTCGGGCAAACCAAGGTAGGAAAAGCTGACGATTCGTAACATAGTATCATCCTTTCTGTACGCTGATTATACCACGGCGCAGATCGGCAAAGAGTGTGGTAAAATAAAAGATACATATAAGAACGTAACAACGGCAAACGGAGCGTTTGTCGGCAGGAGGAGATTATGACGGAGACGAAGACGCCGGAAGTGGCCAGCAGCAATTTTATCGAAACGGAAATCAATGCGGATATCGCGAACAATGTGTATACCGACAATCGTGTGCATACGCGTTTTCCGCCGGAACCGAACGGATATTTGCATATCGGTCACGCGAAAAGCATTTGCTTGAATTTCGGCTTGGGAGAAAAGTATCAGGGTAAAACCAATTTGCGCTTTGATGATACGAATCCGACCAAAGAAGATGTGGAATACGTCGAATCAATTGAAGAGGACGTGCGTTGGCTCGGTTTCCATTGGGACGGTGAAGTGCATTTCGCCTCGGATTATTTCCCGCAAATGTACGAATACGCTGTACAGCTGATCCGCGAAGGCAAAGCGTACGTGGACGATCTTTCGGGCGATGAAATCCGCGAGTATCGCGGCGATTTCAACACGCCCGGCAAGGAAAGTCCGTACCGTAACCGCCCGATCGAAGAAAGTCTGCGTTTATTTGAAGAAATGAAAGCGGGCCGTTACGCCGACGGCGAAAAAGTATTGCGCGCCAAAATCGATATGGCTTCGCCCAACCTCGTGATGCGGGATCCCGTATTGTACCGAATTTTACACGTGCCGCACCATCGCACCGGCGATACCTGGTGCATCTATCCGATGTACGACTTCGCGCATCCGGTATCGGACGCGATCGAACGGATCACGCATTCGGTCTGCACGCTGGAATTTGAAGCGCATCGTCCGCTCTATAACTGGGTGTTGGAAAGTTGGCCGGATCCGGAGCATCCGCGGCAGATTGAATTCGCCCGCCTGAATGTCACCACGATGATTACCAGCAAACGCAAATTGCGTCGGCTGGTGGAAGAACACATCGTCAGCGGCTGGGACGATCCGCGCATGCCGACGATTTCGGGAATTCGCCGCCGCGGTTACACGCCGGAAGCGCTGCGGGATTTCTGCGATCGCATCGGGGTCGCGAAAAACGACAGCTTGGTGGATATCAGTCTGCTTGAATTTTGCATTCGCGAAGATTTGAAAAATAAAGCGCCGCGCCTGATGACGGTGCTCGATCCGTTGAAAATTACGCTCGTCAATTATCCGGAAGGGCAAACCGAAGAACTGCCGATCGCCAATAACCAGGACGCGCCGGACATGGGCGAACGCATGGTTCCGTTTTCACGAGAATTGTATATCGAACGGGCCGATTTTATGGAAGAACCGGTGAAAAAATTCTTCCGTCTTGCGCCGGGCCGCGAAGTGCGTTTGCGCAACGCTTACATTATTCGCTGTGAAGAAGTCGTCAAAGATGAAAACGGCGAAATCATTGAATTGAAATGTACTTATGATCCGGACTCCAAGAGCGGCTCGCCCGGCAGCAACCGCAAGGTGAAAGGCGTCGTGCATTGGGTAGAAAGGCATACGGCGGTACCTGTCGAAGCCCGTTTGTATGATTATCTCTTCCCGGAAGATGATACCGATGACGGACGCGATTTCGTCGAGAAAGCCAATCCGGACTCGTTGGTCGTCAAACAAGCGGTCGCGGAGCCCGCGATTTTGGATTATCCCGTGGGAACGCGTTTCCAATTCATGCGCCAGGGATACTTTGTCATTGATCCGGATACGACCGAAGAGCATCTCGTCGTGAATCGCATTGTCGGTTTGCGCGATACTTGGGCGAAATTGCAAAAACAAAAAGAAAAAGAAAAGCAGGCCAAGTAAGAAGGGAGACGTCATGAAACAATTATGGATCGCCGCCGCGCTTGCCGTGCTCGTTTCGGGGTATACGGCTCTGGCCGCGGATGCGGTTGTGCCGTCGCTGGGGAAATGGACCCTTCCCGCAGACACGACGCAGGTGGCGGGAGAAGTATCGGTGCGCGGGACAAATGGCGCGCCGAAAATCTCCGCTTTTTACCAAGACCAAGGATTTAAAAACGGTCATTACTACCTGCTGGTACGACAGAATCAGGTCGCTTTCGCGTATGCGGCGCTCGCGGTGATTCCGCAGGAACGAGCGGTGACGCCGCGGTATGATCGGACGCGTTCGGTGTATCGCCCCGTACAGAAGGAGCGTGGTGCATATTACCAAGTTCCGGAGCAAAAGGATCTGTTGGCGGAGGCGCGCAACCGTGGCGTGTATCATCGCGACGCGAAAAATGATCGCTTGCAACGGCACGCCATGACGTCAAAAATGACGCTCGATGAAGCGGCAGCGTACTGGAACCGCGAAGTCATTCCCGCGATTCCGAACCGCGTTGAAACCGTCGAATTCATGCCGACCAAAGGCAATCGAATCTACACGGCGACATGGACGACCAGTCAAATGGAAAAGGGCATTCTTTACCGCGAGATCACCCATGCCGAACTTTTGAAGAAAAACGGCCAAGTATACGCGGTGTTAGTCAGCGCCGATGATCGTCAAAGAGAATGGCTCACCCGGCTGACGCAGGCGCTTGGCGCGTGGCATTGATTCGGATTGACAAGGGCATGTACTATCGTTATGATAGGCGTAGTAAAGAAACATATATCTGGCATCTTAGAGGAGGCATATTATGGCTAATATAGCAATTGTGTATTGGACAGGATCCGGCAACACCGAAGCGATGGCGAATGCGATCGACGAAGGCGCCAAAGCGGCGGGCGCGGAAACGCAACTTTCTTTCGTGACCGACGTTACCGCGGACGATATTGCCGCATTTGATTATATTGCGCTCGGCTGCCCGGCCATGGGTTCGGAACAGCTCGAAGAATACGATTTTGAACCGTTTTATGAAGAACTTGCCGGACATCTCGCCGGCAAAAAAGTAGTGCTTTTCGGTTCGTATGCATGGAACGACGGCCAGTGGATGGACGACTGGGCCGGTCGTGTTGCCGAAACCGGCGCGGACATTGTCGCGGATCCGGTCAAAGCGTACGCGTACCCCGATGATGACGCGCTTGAAGCTTGCCGCCAACTCGGCGCAGCGTTAGCGAACGCCTAAACCGAACGCCACGTTTACGTGGCGTTTTTCTATCTGAGGAGGGAACGTATGAAAGTCGCTGTCATTTATTGGACGAACACCGGTAATACGGAACAGATGGCGGAAGAGATCGCGCTCGGCGCACGGGATGCCGGCGCCGACATTACCCTGACCGCATATGCGGACACCACGCCTGCCGAAGCATTGCAAGCGGATCAGCTGATTTTGGGGTGCCCCGCCATGGGTATCGAGGAATTGGAGGACGGGGAAGTCGTACCGTTCATGCAGGAACTCTATCCGCAACTCGCCGGTAAACGGGTCGCTGTTTTCGGTTCGTGCGGCTGGTCGCACGGGGAATGGTTGACCAAGTGGGTGCAGGAACTCAGCGATGCCGGCGCAGAGGTTGTCGCTCCGCCGTTGTCCTGCCAAGGTACGCCGGATGATGAGGCACTGGCCTCTTGTCGCAAGTTGGGACAAGACATCGCTCAAAAATAAAACTGAAAAAGTCGCCAACGGCGACTTTTTTAGATAGCCGGAGTCGCTACCGGACAAATTTTGCAAAATTTGTCCGCGCGGTATGGGCAGAAAACGTGAGTAAAGTGCTCTCGGTATGCTATAATAGATAAAATATAGAAGAAAACAAATTAACGATACGGAGGAATCTTATGCCTGTCATTCATGTGCATTTGCTCGCCGGGCGCAAAGTGGAGCAAAAACGCGCCTTTGTGAAAAAAGTAACGGATGCGGCGGTCGCCGAATTGGGCTGTCCGGCCCAAAATGTTAGAATTGTTTTCCATACACTGACGAAAGAAGATCTCGCTGAGGGCGGCGTTTTACGCGCCGACCGCGACTGAAGGAGAGGGAGCGTGCGATGATGGACGAAAAATTTCAAAAAGAAGGTCTGACATTTGACGACGTGCTGCTGATACCGGGGGCATCGGATGTACTGCCGCGCGATGTCAAAGTGGACACCTGGCTGACCAAAGAAATTCATTTGAATATTCCGATTATGAGTGCGGGCATGGATACCGTCACCGAATCGGGCATGGCGATTGCGATGGCGCGTGAAGGCGGCATCGGCGTCATTCATAAAAACATGACGATTGATGAACAGGCGCGGGAAGTGGACAAAGTCAAACGTTCCGAACACGGCATCATTGTCGATCCGATTTACCTCGGACCGGACAACCTGCTGCAGGACGCGGAAGACCTGATGGCGCGCTACCGTATTTCGGGCGTACCGGTTACCGTGGACGGCAAGCTCGTCGGTATTATCACGAACCGCGACATGCGTTTTGAAACCGACATGTCGAAAAAAATCGGCGAAGTGATGACGAAAGAAGGTCTCGTTACCGCGCCGGAAGGAACGTCATTGGAAGATGCGAAACGTCTGTTGTGGGAGCACCGCATTGAAAAATTGCCGCTGGTAGATGGCGCGGGCAATTTGCGCGGTCTGATCACGATTAAAGATATCGAAAAAACAAAAAAATATCCGAACTCCGCGAAAGACGGCAACGGTCGTTTGTTGGCGGCGGCGGCCATCGGCGTTGGCAGTGACATGCTGGAACGCGCGGAAGCATTGGTAGGCGCCAATGTGGATGTGCTCATTGTCGATACGGCGCACGGTCACTCCGCGGGCGTTATTCGCGCGGTCAAAAACTTGCGCGAAGCATTCCCGCACACCAATCTGATCGCGGGCAACGTAGCGACCGGCGAGGCGACCGAAGCATTGATCGAAGCCGGCGCGGATGCGGTTAAAGTCGGTATCGGACCGGGTTCGATTTGCACGACCCGTGTCATCGCCGGTATCGGCGTACCGCAGATTACAGCGGTTTATGACTGCAGTCGGGTGGCGGCGCGTTACCATGTGCCGGTCATCGCCGACGGCGGCATCAAATACTCGGGCGACATGGCTAAAGCCTTAGCGGCCGGCGCCAGCGTCGTCATGCTCGGCAACCTTTTGGCGGGCACGCAGGAAAGCCCGGGCGAAACGGTAATTTACCAGGGCCGTTCGTACAAAGTGTACCGCGGCATGGGCTCGCTCGGCGCGATGAAAGCGGGCAGCAAAGATCGCTACTTCCAGGAAAACATGGACAAATTGGTGCCGGAAGGTATCGAAGGCCGCGTACCGTACAAAGGCACGGTGGCGGATTCGATTTACCAGATGGTCGGCGGTCTGCGCGCCAGCATGGGTTACTGCGGCGCGAAAGATCTGGAAGCCATGCGTTCGGAAACTAAGTTTGTGCGCATTACCAATGCGGGACTGATTGAAAGTCATCCGCATGATATAAATATCACCAAAGAAGCGCCGAACTACAGTATGAATTAAGGTGCCTTCCATGCAGTGGGAACGGCATTCGATTCTGGGCGTTGCCATTGACGCCCTCACACTCGAAACCGCTGTCGCGCAGGTGGACACTTGGCTCGCGCAAAAGGAAACGAAATTTATCGCCACCGCGAATGCGGAAATGGTCATGCGCGCGTATAAAGATCCCGCGTTCGGTCAGGTATTGGCCGCGGCGGATATGGTGCTCGCGGACGGGGCGGGAATTGTTTGGGCCGGTGAACAGCTTCATAAGCATTTTCCGGCACGCGTAGCGGGTATTGATTTTATGACCGCGCTCGTGGAACGTGCGGCGCAAACGGGAACCAAGATGTATTTCTTCGGCGGCGCGCCCGGCGTCGCCGAAGAAGCGGCGCAGCGGCTGGAAAGCCGTTTCGGCACGCTGCCGATTGTCGGCGTGCGGGACGGCTATTTTGCCGCGTCGGAAAATGACGCGATTGCCGCCGGCATTCGGGAAAGCGGCGCGCAGCTTTTATTCGCGGGCCTCGGCGTTCCGAAGCAGGAGTATTGGCTGACGCGGATGCGGCCGCAATTGCCGGGCATTGTATCGCTCGGTGTGGGCGGTTCTTTTGACGTGCTTTCCGGTCGATTAAAACGGGCGCCGCTTTTCTGGCAAAAAAATCGCTTGGAATGGTTGTATCGTTTGGCTCTTCAACCGTCCCGGTTACGGCGGATGGGAGCGTTGCCGCAATTTATGTGGCAGGTGAAATGTTCCGCCAACCGAAGGAGGAAATAATATTGTCACAGATCACGATCGTGAAAGAAGGCTATCCCTTTATAGGGGGAGCTCTTTTCGTCGCGCTCCTGACAGGGTTGCTGATATCATGGCACTGGGCCTTGTTGCCTTTTCTATTTGCGCTTTTTTTCACCTTCTTCTTTCGTTCGCCCCGGCGGAATGTGCCGCGTGACCCCGACGTGCTTGTGTCACCGGCCGACGGCACCGTGATGCGGGTCGAAGAAGTAGAGGAAGAGTTGTTTTTGGGTGCGCCCTGTTATAAAGTTACGATTTTTTTATCCGTATTTGATGTGCATGTCAATCGCAGTCCGATGGCGGGTGATATTACGTTTCGTCAATACACCTGCGGCGGTTTTCGCCCCGCGTTTCAAAAAAGTGTAGGTTATGAAAACGAACGCCACACGATCGGTCTTGAAAACGAACGAATTTCGATTGTCGTTACGCAGATTGCGGGCCTTTTGGCGCGCCGCATCGTGTCCTGGAAAAAACTGGGCGATCGGTTGGGTAAAGGCGAGTTATACGGAATGATCAAGTTCGGTTCGTGCACGGAAGTGTTTATGCCGAAAAATGTGGCTGTTTGCGTAAAAAAAGGGGATCGTGTGCGCGGCGGCGAAACTGTTATCGGGAGAATAGTAGATGCGTAAAGAATGGATACCGAATCTTTTTACGGCTTTAAATATTGCCATGGGAACACTGTCCTTGATGTTTACCGTGCAGGGAAATTTCGACGCGGCCGCCTGGGCGATTTTGCTCGCGGCGGTGGCGGACGGTTTAGACGGACGGGTGGCTCGCGCGTTCGGCGTGGCCGGAGATTTCGGTAAAGAGTTGGACTCATTATGCGATGTGGTATCGTTCGGTGTAGCGCCGGCGGTTTTGCTCTATACTTGGCAAATGGCGCTCATGCCGCTCGGTTTGGGCGCGATGGCCGCTATGCTTTTAGCGGTCTGCGGCGCGATGCGCTTAGCTCGCTTCAATATTAATACGGATGTGGTGCACGGCTTTTTCATGGGGATGCCGATCCCGACGACGGGATGTTTGGCGGCGACCTATGTGTTGTCGGATGCGCCGTTACCGGTGTATCTTACCTGGGTGCTGACATTGGTATTGGCATGGGTGATGGTCAGCGAAATGCATTACCCGGATTTTAAAGGTAAAGCCGCCGATCCGGTGCAGAAAAAAGCGCTGGCGGCCGTGGTCGTCATCGGCTTGCTCTTGCTGTTCGACGAACCGTCACGCTGGGCGTTTGTATTCTTTTTTATGTACTTCTTATTCGGCATTTTAAATACAATTTGGAATCGATTGGATCGATCCGGCGGAAGGAGAGCGTAGTATGACCTATTACATGGATATCATCATGGTACCCATCCAGATCATCGTGGCGCTGTTCACGGTGTACTACACGGTCTTGGCTATTTCTGGCATGTTCCGCAAAAAAGAGGTCAAGATCCTGACGCCGAAAAATCGTTTCGCCATTATCGTTGCCGCCCACAATGAAGAGCAGGTATTGGGTGCGTTGATTGATAATCTTTTCATGCTGAAATATCCGCGTGAACTTTACGATGTCTATGTCGTCGCCGACAACTGCACTGACGGTACCGCGCAACTCGCTCGAGATCACGGCGCCATCGTCTATGAACGATTTAATAAGGAAGAGGTCGGCAAAGGCTATGCGATGGACTGGCTGTTTCATAAGGTTTATGAAACAGGTATTGAATACGACGCCTTTTGCGTATTCGATGCGGATAACCTTGTTCATCTGGATTTTCTGACGGAAATGAACAGCCGTTTGGAAAAAGGCGAACAGGTTATTCAAGGTTACCTGAGCGCGAAAAACCCGTCGGATACATGGGTATCCGCGACGTTCGCAATGGCGTTTTGGATCGTCAATCATCTGTGGCATCTGGGCAAGTATAATATCGGCCTTTCTACCGCGCTCGGCGGCACGGGCATGTGCATTTCAAGTCGGGTTCTGCGCACTTACGGCTGGGGTTGCAACTGTTTGACGGAAGATATGGAGTTTTCCATGAAAATTCTGTACGAGGGCAATATTCGTACGACATGGGCCGACGACGCTATTGTTTACGATGAAAAACCGCTCCGCTTCATGCAGTCATGGAACCAGCGCAAACGCTGGGCGCAGGGACACTTTGACTGCGCCGGAAGGTACATTCCCAAATTGTTCAAACGCGGTTTTTCGACCGGTAATATTCGCATGCTTGACGGTATTTTACAATTGTCGCAGCCGCATTTTATGCTGCTTTCGACCTTTTATTTATTGATGACTTATGTAAACGCTTCTGTCCCGTTCTTTACAAATGTGTTGTATAATGACCGCGTTATGCCGGTGGAATTTTGGACGACCATCGGTACCTTGCAATTTATTTTGCCGATTATCGTATTGTGGCGGATCAACGTTCCCAAAAAAGTTTGGCTGTACATTCCCATGTATCCGATCTTCATTTATTCTTGGGTGCCGATTACCTTCCTGGGATTCCTGAACCGACATAAAAAAGAGTGGAGCCATACCCAACATACGCGGCAAATTTCGTTTGATGAAGTGCCGTTACATTTGGACAGTAAAGGACCGAATTAATGCATATTTTCATGTCAAATGACGATGGGATTGAAGCGCGTGGCTTGCGCATGCTGGCGCGCGGCTTAGTGGATCTCGGTGAAATTACGCTGATCGCGCCGCATCAGGAGTGCAGTTCGAGTTCGTCGGCGCTGACTTTGCGGGAGCGTTTGTATCTCAAGGAAGAGCATACGGGCGAACCGCGTTTCAAGGCGTTTTCTTTTACCGGGCGACCGGCCGATTGCGCGAAATTCGGCATCTCGTATTGGTTGCAGGACACGCCGCCGGATTTGGTGGTATCCGGGATCAATAACGGTTATAACGTCGGCAGCGACGTGACTTACTCCGGAACGGTGGCGGTCGCGATTGAAGGGCATTACGAAAAAATCCCGTCGCTTGCGGTTTCGGGGCAGACATTTGATGAAGAATTTTTGGAACGGGCGGTGCCTTTTGTTCGTGACTTTATCCAAAAAGTTTTCGTGGAAGGGAAATATCCGGGATTGCTGAATTTAAATATTCCCAATATTCCCGAAATCAACTGGCAGCATGTCAAAGTCTGTCGTCAGGGCCTGCAGATTTATGAAAACGCGATCACGGCAGCGGTGGATGAAGACGGTCAGATTTACTACCGTGTCAAAGGTCGCGCGTTGCCGGATTCGGATCATGAAGACGATGTCTACTTTTTGCATCGCGGCTGGATTACGGTGACGCCGCTGACCTGGTATCAGGGTGCGGATCAGGAGATCGGCGCGGTGGAGGATCTGTTGCATTCGATTGCGCAACGAGAAGTGAAGAAATAAAAAAAGACGAGCTCAGCTCGTCTTTTTTGTTGCGGTGTTAGCGGTTGTGTTCGCCGTTATATTTTGAATTTTCGCCGAGCACTTTGGATACGGCCGTTTTCAGAATTTTTTTGCCGTACGTAAGGGCCTCGGTGTTGAAATGCATATCCGGCTGATGTAACCCGGGCTTGAGGTCGGCGCCCAGACCGTAAAAGCCGACGTGCAGATTCGGTTTGGCGATGACATAGTAGCAGAAATCTTCGCCGCCCGGTGTGGTCTGCGCCGGCAGCGTGTTTTCGCGGCCGAGCACTTCGGCAATGCTATCTTCCAACAGTTCGCACATGTCGTCGTTATACTCGGCGGCCGGTAAATCGATCAATGTTTTGCAGGTGCAGGTGCAGGAAAAAGCGGCGACTGCGTTTTCCACGGCGATTTTGATTTTTTCATTGAGCTCCGCCATGGTATCGTTATCACCGGCACGCATATCAAAAGCGAGCAATACTTTGTCAGGGATCGCGTTTGTCGCGCCGGAATCACAGAGGCAGCGGGTGGCTTTGACGCTGAACGAACGCTCCGGATTCGGTTGGATTCCCGTGGCGGCGAGTATCGCCAGTGCCGCCGCGTGCAGAGCGTTGTGACCCAAATGCGGGCGCGCGCCGTGCGCGCGTTGTCCTTTGATTTCGAATTCCACGGTGTGGCTTGCCGAGTAGTAGAGGGCGGCGATCGCCTGTCCCAATTTCGCTTCCTGGATCGGACGGACATGTTGCCCGATCAGATAATCGACATCATCCAACACGCCGCTGTCGACGATCGTGTACGCGCCCTGGCCGATTTCTTCCGCCGGCTGGAAAATCACTTTCAGCTTACCGCGTTTGACGATGCCTTCTTTAATAATTTCTTCTCCGGCCGCCAGCGCCATTGCCGTGTGGCCGTCATGACCGCAGCTGTGGATCGCGACATGCTTACCGTCGATGATATGTCCGAGCGCATCCATGTCGGCGCGTACGGCCATCGTCGGACCGGGTTTGCCGCTGTCGAAGATGCCGACGACACCGGTGTGCCCGCCCAGTCCTTCCGTGACGTCAAAGCCTGCTTCCCGCAGCGTTTTGGCCACGAATTCGGACGTTTTATGCTCCTCCAACCCGAACTCCGGGATGGTATGTAAATATTCTCTGAAATCTTGTTCTCTTGCCATACTATTCCCTCCTTTAGTACCACCAGTATAACACAGTCGCTTACGCTAAACGGACAAATTCTAATTTTTGACTAAAATATGTTGGTAAAGCAAATGATAAATGTTATAATGGACGTAATATTTTTTTTAGGAATATTGTATTCCGCCCGACGCGAGCCTTGGCATCGCGCGGTTTTTTTAACAGGAAGGAAGGGGATGCAGATGGCAGAAGAAAAGCAGAAAACTGTTGCGCCGCAAGGCCAACCTGCCGAATCGACAACAAAGTCGGATCGACGGCAGGAAGCGGAGCGTCTGCTCGGCGGTAAAGTCGGCATCGGCGCTTACATCGCGTTGATTGCGGCCATTATTTTTTTCTCCGGCATTTTGATGAAAGTCGACGGTATGAAGTGGTTGAGCGCGTTTGACTATACGACCTTGATCGGTAAGTACGGTACGATGAAAGTACCGGAAAAAGCGACTTGGCTCGGTATGGGCGGGTTCTCCGCACGGCAAGGCTTTTTATTCGCGCTCTCGCTGGCGCCGTCCGTGATGCTTGCATTGGGCGTGATCGAAGTGCTTGCGCAATACGGCGCGATTCGCGCGGCGCATAAATTGATGACGCCGCTGTTGAAACCGATTTTAGGCTTACCGGGATTGACGGGGCTGGCGCTGATTACGGACTTGCAGAGTACGGATGCCGGCGCGGCGCAGACGAAAGAATTGTTTGATGAAGGCTTGATCAGTGAGAAGGAACACACGATTATGACCTCATGGCAGTACAGCGGCGCGGGCATGATCAGTAATTACTTCGCGACCGGATCGGCGGTATTTGCGGTATTGACCGTACCGGTTATTTTGCCGCTGGGAATTATTTTCGTCATGAAATTTGTCGGCGGCGCATTTGTCCGCTTTATGTTAAATACGGTTTACGGAAAGGATTTTGCCGATGAATAACAAGGATACGCAAAGCAAAAATCCTTTTGACGTATTCGTCATTGGGGCTCGCAAAGGTTGGAATATCGCGGTCAACAACATGATCCCGAACGTCTTGATGGCATTTGCGATCGCGCACATTTTGGATCTTCTGGGCGTGCTCAATTTCATGAGCGTGATTTTCGGACCGGTCATGGGGATCTTCGGCCTGCCGGGACAGGCGGTCATGGCGCTTTTGACAGCGTGGCTTTCTCTTTCCGCCGGCGTCGGCATGGCGGTATCGCTCGCGGGGCAGGGACTTTTGAACGGCACGCATTTGACGATTTTATTGCCGGCGATGGTTCTGATGGGATCGCAGCTGCAGTACATGGGTCGACTGCTCGCGGTCGCCGATGTCAAAAAGAAATACTGGCCGCTGCTGATGCTGACCAGTATCTTGAATGCTGTAATTGCCATGTTCATCATGCGCATATTGGCGTAATGACAAATAAAAAGCACACCTTTCGGTGTGCTTTTTTTATTGCGTTATTTTGTATGTTTTTCCCGCGCTTCGTCAAGCAGAGCGATCGTTTGATCGGTGGAAAGTACCTGGCAATAAATCAGGTTCATGATTTTCAGCTCCGCGTCGTGGAGTTCCTGCGTCGCGGCCGCGCACGCATCTTCTACGCAAATGACTTGGAAGCTGTCGTCCGCTAAGCCGCGTACCGTTCCGGCGACGCACTGATCGGTGACGATGCCGCCGACGACCACCGTTTTAATGCCCATGTTGCGTAAAACACGGCAAATATTCGTACCGGTTGTCACGCTGTCGGTCGTTTTGTTGAAAACGAGCTCATTGTCTTGCGGGGTGAGTTCTTCCACCATCGCGGCTTCCGTCGAATCCGCGTGAATGAAGATGCCGTTCCAGCCGTCCGACTTCTGGACGGTTTCTCGATCTTCTCCGTCAGGCAGCAAACAGGCGATTCGCCCGAATGTAACACGCAACTCATGGTCGCGGAAATAATCGAGCAGGCGTCGCGCGTTGGGGATCGTCGTCGTTTTCAAACGATCACGGAAATACTTCCAGCGATCCCATGTGCCTTCTTTTTTCAATTCCAGCGCTTCGCCCATTTCGTCATGGGCGAATTCGTTTTGCAGATCGACGAGCAGCAAGGCCGTCGTTTTCGGATCCAGATTCAGCTCCGGATAGGTTTCGACGTCCTGGTAGTAAAACGAACGGTACTTCGGATCGACTTGAATTTTCATGAAAGACCTCCTTAAAAATATACACTTCTTTTTTATTACCAATATTACTTCTATTACTTCCCAAAGGAAATGACAGCCTGATTGAATTTTTCCGGCTGTTCAAAGAAAAAGAAATGACCGGCATCGGTAAATTCTTTATAATCGCCGCGCGGCAACAAGGTCGTGATATGCTGACCCTGCGTGACGCCGGCGGGGAAGACGTGATTGTCCGAACTCATGACAAGTGTCGGCACGCTGACGGTCGGTAAGACCGCGGAAAAGTCATTCGTCAGATAATCGTTGTAAATCGCGACCGCGCTCCATGGAGCGGCGGCGCGCATGTCCTCGAGAGCAAACCCCGCATCGGCGGGCGGCTCTCCGTGCCAGCATTTTTTGAAAAACGCTTCGGTAAAACCGTCGCGATCGTTAAGGTATTGGTTGACCTGCGCATTCCATTGATCCGCGTTGAAACCTTTCAGCGCATGACTATTCCAACGCTCGGGACTGTAGGGGAACGGCGTCATATCGATCAGCAGCACGCCCGTGACGCGGCCTTCCGTACCGAATTGGTCCCAGTAGGAAAGCACGGTCGGTCCGCCGAGCGACCAGCCGCCTAAAATCACGTCCTGCAAACCGAAATTTAAGATAATTTCGTGAATGTCAGCCGCATATTGACGGATCGTGTGCCCCGCCAATGTTTTCTGGGAGCGACCGTGACCCCGCAGGTCCCAGGTGATGACCTGAAAGTGGCGATTGAGTTCGTCACGATTTTTTTGCCAGCAGCGACCGGAACAGAGCCAGCCGTGACACAACATCAGCGGTCGGCCTTGGCCGGAAATCTCCACGTAGAGTGACGTGCCGTCTTTGGTTTTGAAATACAGCGATCCGTTTTTCATCCTCCACCTCCGAAATTACTTTAAACTGTCATATGCGGCCTGCCAGCTTTGTGTTCGAATACAGGCTTCGGCCGCGAGGTCATGTTCCATAAAACCGTTGGCCCGATACCAGGCAATTTGCTTGGCGATATCATCGGTCGCAAGTTTACCGTCGCGATCTATGTAGGGAAGACTGCGACTGACATCGGCGGCCGGCGTTTGCGTATACCGGCTGATGATTTCGACCACTTCGCGAAAACGCGCGTCCGTTTCCAGACGTTTGGCCGGCGTTATCGCCGGTGCGTCGGCGAACACCGCATCATAGTAGTCTCTGCAGGCGCGGATATACGCTCGCATAAAACGCTTCCCGGCGTCATTATTTTGGGCAAAACGCGGCGCGTAAAAAACGGCTGAGGTCTGATAGGTCAAGCGTTCTCCCACCGGCGTCAGCAATTTTACCTGACCGGTTTCCAACAGCTGGGAGGCAAAGGGTTCATTGACAATCGCGCCGTCAATTTGCCCGGATGTCAGCGCTGCTAAGACGGCGCTGACTTTGCCGAGGTTCGCATAATTTACCGCGGTGCGATCCAAGCCTGCCTGCTCCAGCAAATGGCCTGCCATGTACTGGTAAGTGGAACCCGCCTGCGTATTTCCCAGCGTTTTTCCCGCCAGATCTTTCACCTCATGCACACCCGCCGCATACGCTTGCGGCGTCACGACAAGAAAGCTGCCGGAGTGTTCGGGAACTTCACGGCCTTTATCGGCGACAAGGTAGGGAACCTGTCCGGCCGCCGCCAAATTGTAAAGACCCGCCGTCAAACCGGTAGCGCCCACGTCAATGGCGTTCGATGCCGTCGCGACAGCGATCGGTTGCGCCGCGTCAAACCAGACCGGTTCCGGCGCAATGCCCTCCTCCGCAAAATATCCTTTTTCGATGCCGATGAAAAGCGGCGCGGAACTGGCCAGCCGCAACATCCCCACTTTAACGGGGATTGGTGCTGCGGAAGGGGACGCGGACTCTTGACCGCAACCGGCCAGCATCAATATTCCTAAACAAAGCGCCAGCAGGCGCCACAGGATTTCTTTCATAATACCCCCTTACTTTACATTTATTATACCATTCTTGACTCGTCAGTGCGTGTGAAAAGCATATTTACTATAAGCGCAGACCAAATACGATTCGTTTGGCCGTAAAACGATATTGATATTATGCGAAAGTATCATAAATAGGCAGTCAGCGTGCGCGTTTTTCGGTTGGCGAATCGACTACAAGAAAATATATAAATAAAATCCGCCAAGCAAAAAGATTATGTCTGCAT